>JACQTN010000234.1 GCA_016210785.1 Armatimonadota bacterium | reverse complement strand
TCAAGCTGCGCAAGGGCGTCAAGTTCCACAACGGCGAGCCCTTCAACGCGGCGGCGGTGAAGTTCACCGTCGAGCGATATTTGGAGAAGGGAAAGCCGCGGTACAGCATTGTCGCGGCGGGGTTCCAGTCGGCGGAGGTCGTGGACGAGTACACCGTGAGAATCACCACGCCCAAGCCCGACGGCGTGTTTCTGGAGCGGCTCTTTGAGATGCCCATCGTCCCGCCCCGCTACCTGCGGCAGGTCGGCGAAGAGGCCTTCCTGAAGAAGCCGGTCGGCACGGGTTCCCACAGGTGGGTGGAGTGGGTGAAAGGCAGCCACTTCACGCTGGAGGCCAACCCCGACTACTGGCGGGGCGCGCCTCAAGTGCGGCGGGCCACGTGGAAACTCATCACGGAGATCGCCACCCGGGTCAGCGCGCTGAAGGCGGGAGAGGTGGACATCGCCCTGCAGCTGCCCCCGGACATGATCGGGGAGATCTCCGCCCATCCCAAGCTGCGCGTGAGTGCGGCCAACAGCCCGCGGATCATCTACTTCATCTTCTACCCGCAGAGCACTCTGCGCTCGGGCGGGCCGATCGAGGACCGGCGTGTACGCCAGGCGCTGAACCACGCCGTGAACGTGGACAACATCATCAAGTTCGTCATGAACAACCAGGCGGTCCGCGTGGCCACCCTCTACTCCCCGCTGACGGCCGGCCACGATCCCTCCATCAGACCCTTCGACTACGATCCGGCGCGGGCGAGGAAGCTCCTGGCCGAGGCCATGTACCCCAACGGGTTCACCATCGACATCGACGTGCCCGCCGGCGGCAACCCCATCAAGCCGGCGGAGGTGGGGCAGGCGGTCGTGGCGGACTTCGCCAAGATCGGCGTGCAGGCCAAGCTGCGGGTGCTCGATACCGCCACCTACGCTCAGATGAAGTTCCAGTACAAGCTGGCGCCCCTCCTGATGTGGAACTGGATGGCGTGGGACGGCGACTACATCCTCTATTGGAACGCGCACACCAAGTCGCCGTGGTTCCATTACGCCGGCCACAACGCGGAGATTGACCGCCTGCTGGACGAGCAGCGCGTGATCATCGATCCGGCCAAGCGGAACGAGATCTTCAAGAAGCTCCAGCAGCGGATGAAGGAGGACGCTCCCCACCTGCCCCTGTATCAGCAGAAGGACGTCTTCGGCGTGAACCGGCGGGTGGAGTGGGAGGGCGTGCCCGGCGGATACCTGTTCGTGCGCAACATCAGGGTGAAGTAAGGCGCCTGAAGGTATGACTCCGGGGTCGGCAGGCCAGGCCCGGCAGGCGGTGCCGGGCCCGGCGCCGCCGTGATCGTGTTTCGAGTCCCCGTGCCATCCCGTCCCACGGGTCGGCCATGCCTGCGCGTGCGGCCGCCCACCGCGTGTCCGCGTAGCAGCCCGTCCCGGAAAGGTCATGCGCAGGGCCGGCTTAGCCGAGCCGGAGCATCGCTGGTACTTCGGTACCCGCACCATCGCGGGTGGGGTCGTGGGCGCCGTGAGTCCGGTGAGCGCGGTACGATGGCGCACCTCGGAAACACGTAGCATGTGCCGGGCAAGACCCTCCCCGCGTCGGACAGTTGGAGAAGGGTGGAGTGGCGTAAAGACACTCCACCCAACCTTGCCGGCTAGCAGATCGCCCGCAACAGAACCCCTCAGGAGGTGAAGAGGGCATGGCTGGTGCCTTCACCATCGGCGACGTCACCGTACCGGCCGGGGAACGCGCCCGCGGCACTCTGACCGCTGTGACGGTGGCCGGCTCGCAGGTGGTCAAGATTCCGGTCATCGCGCTCAACGGAAAGCGGGATGGCCCCACCCTCCTGGTGATGGCGGCGGTGCACGGGAGGGAAGTCTGCAGCGTCGGCGCCGTGCTGGACGCGATCGGGCACATGGACCCCTTACACATGTCCGGACGAGTGATCGCCATCCCGGTCGCCAATCCGCTGGCGGTGCAGGCGGGGACCTACATCAGCCCGCACGACGACGTGAACCTTTCTCCTGCCATCAGCCTCTCCAGCGATCCTCAGGGCTCGGTCACCAACCGCATCGCCGCGGCGATTCAACGCGCCGTCCACGCCGCCGACTACGTCATCGACGTCCATGCCAACACCCTGCAGTCGATCCCGCAGGTTCTGACCGCGCGGTCCGCGGCGGCCGATGAACACGCCCGCCGGGAGTGTGTCCGGTTTGCCCGCGCCTTCGGATTCACCGTCGTGGAGGATGCGCGACGCTCCACCAGACGGTACGCGACCGAGATGGGAAAGCGGGCGTTTACCGTCGAGCTGGCGGGGGATCGTTTCATGCTGGACAACATCACCCGCGCCGGCACGCGCGGCATTCTCAACTGCGCCAAGACCATCGGAATGCTGGCGGGAGATCCGGAGCCGCAGGCGGGCGTGGGCCCCATCCTCGAGGGTGACTTCGCGCATGCCGATCTGCGAACCAATCGCGGCGGCTTCCTCAGGGCACACACGGAGGTCGGAGTGTTCACGCGCCAGGGTGAGCGTGTGGCCACCATTTTTGACTTCTACGGAGATACGGTCCAGGCCGTGGAGATGCCCGTGGACGGCTACGTCTCCAGCTATGTCTGCGGATACCTCAGCCAGTCGTGGGCGGTGTGCGAAGGGGACATCGTCGCCTACGTCATCAGCCCGTTGACGGGCGACGGCGGGCAGCCGGCGCCCCCGCGGGGAGACCACCACGGGGTGACGCCCGCGGCGCCGGTCGACGCCACCCGAGGCCGGCCACGACCCCAAGGCTGACGCGTCTCAGGTGAGGGCCTCGCCATGACCCGGTTCTTGATCCGCCGCCTTCTCTGGTCTGCCCTCGCCATCCTCGGCGTCTCGACCATTGTCTTTGTGGTCCTGCATTTCTCCGGCGATCCGGCGGCCCTGCTCCTCCCCCCCACGGGGACCCGCGAGGATTACCAGGCGCTACGCCGCCTCCTTGGGCTGGACCGGCCGCTGGGCGTGCAGTACGCGGCCTTTTTGCTGCGCGCCGCGCGGGGCGATTTCGCCCGCTCGTTCCAGTACGACCAACCTTCGCTCGAGGTCGTGCTGGAGCGTCTCCCGGCCACGTTCCAGCTGACCGCGGTCGCCATCGGCCTGATCATTCTGGTCGCCGTGCCGCTGGGCGTCGCCTCCGCGGTCTTCCGCAACTCCTGGATCGATCACATGGGCAGCGCGCTGACCCTGGCTGGTCAGGCGGCGCCCAACTTCTGGCTGGGCGTCATGCTGATCCTCTTCTTCTCGGTGGAGCTGCGATGGCTGCCCACCTCGGGGCGGGGAAGTCTCGCCCACCTGGTGCTGCCCGGCGTCACCCTTGCCCTGCAGCCTCTGGCGAAGATTACCCGGCTGACCCGGTCCGAGATGCTGGACGTGTTGGGGCAGGACTTCATTCGCACGGCGCGGGCCAAGGGCCTCGCCGCGGCTGCCGTCGTGGTGCGGCATGCGCTGAAGAACGCTTCGATCGCCATCGTCACCGTGATCGGGCTGGACCTGGGATATCTGCTCGGCGGAGCGATCATCACGGAGAGCGTCTTCGCCTGGCCGGGGATGGGACGGCTGGCCGTGGAGGCCATCAGCAACCGGGACTTTCCAGTGGTCCAGGCCGCGGTTTTCGTCATCGCTCTGCTGGTGGTGGCGGTGAATCTGGCGGTCGACCTGGTCTACGTCTACCTGGATCCCCGGGTGCGGCTGGGATGAGCGCGACGGCGGTGGAGGGGGCGCAGTCCCCGGTCATGCGGACGCCTCGCGGGTTCGGGGTGCGCACGGCCACACATTTCAAAGGCGTGGTGGGTGCCACGCTCGTCGCCGCCGTCCTGGTGCTGGCCCTGGTGGCGCCATGGGTGTCGTCAAACCCGGAGGCCTCGGACCTGGCCCTGCGCCTCCGCCCGCCCGTCTGGACGGGGAAAGGTGTCCCCGGGCGTGTCCTCGGCACGGACCAGCTCGGGCGTGACCTGTGGAGCCGCATCGCCTACGGTGGCCGCGTCTCGCTGCTGGTGAGTGTCTGCACCGTCCTCCTGGCGGGGAGCGTGGGCATTGCCCTGGGGCTCGTGGCCGGATACTACGGCGGGGCGTGGGACCGGGTCATCGGCGGGCTGGTGGACATCCAGATGGCCTTTCCCTTCCTCCTGCTGGCCGTGGCCATCGTCTCAGCCATGGGACCGGGCATTCGCAACGTGATCCTCGTCCTCGCTCTCTATGGCTGGGTCGTCTACTGCCGGCTTGTGCGCGGCCAGATGCTGGCCTTGCGGGAAAAGGAGTTTGTGCTGGCGGCCCGGGCGATCGGGTGCCGGGACGGGCGGATCCTGTGGCATCACCTCCTGCCCAGCGTGATTCCCGCGGTACTGGTCATCTCCACGTTCCAGGTCGGACAGATGATCATCGCGGAGTCGGCCCTGAGCTTTCTGGGGCTGGGCGTGCAGCCGCCGACTCCCACCTGGGGCGGGATCGTCAACGAGGGGCGGGCCTACGTCTCATCCGCCTGGTGGGTGACCACCTTCCCGGGGTTCATGCTCATGCTCACGGTGATCGGCGTGGGGTTTGTCGGAGACTGGCTGCGCGAAGTGTTCGACCCTCGTCTACGAGACTGAATCCCGTGGAGGCGACGCGATGCGAGTGGCGATCACGGAAGGGACCATCATCGACGGCACGGGCGCCGCGCCGGTGCCCCAGGGCGTCGTCCTGGTGGACGATGGACGCATCACCGCCGTCGGTCCGCGCGCGCGGGTAGCGATACCCGAGGGCACCCGGGTGGTGCGGGTCCCGGGGTGCCACGTCATCCCCGGGCTGATCGATGCCCAC
This sequence comes from Armatimonadota bacterium, assembly GCA_016210785.1. Classification (GTDB taxonomy): domain Bacteria; phylum Sysuimicrobiota; class Sysuimicrobiia; order Sysuimicrobiales; family JACQTN01; genus JACQTN01. The sequence goes on along the minus strand of JACQTN010000234.1, from coordinate 1,923 downwards.
AACCACCTGGGCATGCCGTTCTCCCAATCGGGCATGGGAGAGACCCGGATGCCCTCGGACACGGCGATGACGCTGCGAGCGCTCCACCATGCCCGGGTCCACCTGGAGAGTGGCGTCACCACCGTACGCCAGTGCGGCGAACCCCACTTCATCGACATCGAATGGCGCGACGCCTTTGCCCGCGGGCATCTGGACGGTCCCCGCCTGGTGGTGGCCGGCCCCGGCATCACCGCCAGCAACGGCCACGGCCGCGAGATCTCCGTGCTGGTGGACGGCGCCGACGCGGTGCGCCGGGCCGTGCGCGAGAACCTGCGGGCCGGCGTGGACTGGATCAAGATCTTCACCACGGGCAGCCGGGCCACGCCGGGCACGCTCCCGGGTGCCGCCTACTATACCCTGGAGGAGATCCGGGCAGCGGTCGACGAGGCGCACCGCATGGGCAAGAGGGTCGGGACCCACTGCCACGGCGGGATCGGCATGACCTGGGCGGTCCAGGCGGGGGTGGACGTGATCGAGCACGGCGCCAGCATGTCCGATGAGAACATCGCGAGCCTGGTGCGGGCGGAGATCCCCGTCGTCGTGACCATGGGCGTCTACTTCGCGGAGTCCCCCGCCCCTGACGCCCTCGATCCCGTGCCGCCCCACAACCAGCCCGCCTTCGACTCCATCGCGCGCGCCCACCGCGCCGGGGTGAAGCTGGCGGCGGGGGGCGACACCCGCCACGCCCCGCACACCCTGCTATTTGAGCTGCAGATCCTGATGAAGTGCGGGCTCACCACGCACGAAGCCCTCATGGCCGCCACCCGCAACGGGGCAGAGGTATGCGGGCTGGGTGACGTGCTGGGGACGCTCCAGACCGGGAAGATCGCGGACGTGGTGGTAGTGGGCAGCAATCCCCTTGAGGACATCCAGTCCCTCAAGGATGTTCGGTTGGTGATGAAGGCGGGTCAGATCTACGTCAACCGACTGGAGGAACAGGCATGATCATCGACACGGAGGTCCACGTCCTCTACTTCGCGCGCTGGTACGATAACAACCCTGAGATCACACCGCTGATCAAGCACTACACCTGGCACGAACACGACGGCGACCTGCTGATCGCAGAGATGGACAACGCCGGCGTGAACCGGGGCTTTCTCATCAGCTACGACGCGGAGGACACCCGGTGGAGCGCGGAACAGAAGGGCTATGGCATGGAGGATTTCCTGGGCGGGCGAAAATACACGCTCCGGTGGGTGCGCAAGTACCCCGACCGGTTCATCTGGTTCAACACCATCAAGAACCCGAAGCTCTACGACGCCGCGGCCCTGGCTACGCGGGATTTTGACGATGGCGCCGCGGGCATGAAGTTGTTCCCGGCATACGTCTCCTCCGCCCTGACCGATCCCGGGCTGCTCAAGGTGTTCGAGGTGATCCGCGACCGCGGCAAGACCCTCCTCATCTCCTTCGAGACTCTGCGCCCGCCGAAGAGCTACAGCCTGGACGAGTACCTGGGGCAGTTGGCCGAGGTGTCGGCGCGGTTCCCGAAGATGAAGGTCGCCCTGCTTCACGCCGGGTGCGGCGATCCCCTCAAGCCCGCCGGGCAGGCGGTGATGGAGTTGGTGCGCCGGTTCCCCAATCTCTACCTCAGTACGTCCATGCCGGGCGAGGTGTGGGACGACGGTACGGAGTACCCCTTCCCGAACTACTTGCGGCGCATGGAGACGCTGGTGAAGACCGTGGGGGCCAACCGGGTGATGTGGGCCACGGACTGGCCGTGGTTCGACTGGACGTACAAGTACGAGCAGGCGCTCAACGCTATTCGCAGGCACGCGGGCTTCCTGAGCGAGAGGGAGAAGGCCCTGGTGCTTGGGGAGACTGCGGCGGAGTTGGTTGGGCTCTAGCCCATAAGGTTGGGTGGAGTGGCTTTACGCCACTCCACCC
>JACQTN010000219.1 GCA_016210785.1 Armatimonadota bacterium | reverse complement strand
GTGTGAGGATGGTATACTCAGTCGCGATGAGCCTGGAGATCATCACCGTCGACCATCCCAAAGCCGCCGTGCTTCGGCGGCGGGCCTACGCCGTGCGCACGATCACGCCGAAGGTGCGCGATCTCGTCGCGCGCATGATCGAGACCATGCGCGAACACCACGGGCTGGGTCTCGCCGCGCCGCAGGTGGGCGAGAGCCTGCGCCTCTTCGTGGCAGAGGTGGAGGGACGCCTGGTGGTGCTCATCGACCCGGAGGTGCTGCGCCAGGAGGGCGAGGAGGAGGGGACGGAAGGCTGCCTTTCCATCCCCGGCGTCCTGGTCGACGGCCTGCCGCGGGCGGCGCGGGTCCGCCTGCGCGGCAAGAACCGCCGCGGCAGGCGCGTGACCATCGACGCGGAGGGGCTGCTGGCCCGCGTGCTGCAGCACGAGATCGACCACCTGGACGGCATCCTGGTCACCGATCGCGTCCAGGATCCGGAGCGGATCCGGCACGTCGATGCGCCCCCAGAGGAAGTGGCGGCCGTTTAGGAGCGTGTCTCGCAAGAGTCCTGCTTCATGCGCAGGACCAGCTCTGCTGAGTCCGAGCGTCACCTGTGTCTCGCACTCCGCACTGTCGCGGGCGGGGGGTGGTGGGGGCGCCGTGAGTCGGTGCGCCGTGTGCGCCGTAAGTCCGGCGAGCGCGGTAGGATCGCGCACCTTGCAGGCACGTCGAACGTGCCGGTGAGCGCGGTGAAGCGGCGCACCTCGCGCGAAAGTTGCACGTGCCGCGCGGTAGGGCGGCGCGCCTCGGAAGAATGTGGCACGTGCCGGCGCGCCGTGGGCACCGCGCTGTCGGCGAGCGCGGTTGACTGCGGCGCCTTGCAGCACGTTGAACGTGCCGGCGAGCGCGGCACAGCAGTGCACCTGGCACGCGGGTGGAACGTGCCAGGGCCTCCCCCCGTCGGATACAAAGTGAGGGGTGGAGTGACCCGCCTGAAATGTCTGAAGGACTTCGATCGACCCGGCAGGGGCACTCCAGACATTTCAGGTGGGTCAGTGGCGTAAAGACACTCCCCCTAACCTTATGGGCCAGGGCATGCGAATCATCTTCATGGGGACGCCGGAGTTTGCCATCCCCTCCCTGGAGGCGCTGGCCCGCGTCGAAACCGTGGTCGCGGTGGTGACGCAGCCGGATCGGGAGCGCGGCCGCGGCCTGCGGGTGGCCCCGCCGCCGGTGGCGGAGGCGGGGCGGGCGCTTGGCCTGCCGGTGCTGCAGCCGCCCCGTCTGCGCGATCCCTCCGCCGTCGCGGCGCTGCGTGCCCAGGCGCCGGAGGCCAGTGTGGTCGCCGCCTACGGGAAGCTCATCCTGCGCGAGGTGCTCGACCTGCCGCCCCACGGGTGCATCAACGTGCACCCGTCGCTGCTGCCGCGCCACCGCGGCGCCTCGCCGATCCAGGCGGCCATCCTGGCGGGCGATGGGGAGACCGGCGTCACCATCATGTACATGACCGAGGAACTGGACGCCGGCGACATCATCCTGCAGCGCCGCGTACCGGTCGATCCTCAGGACACGGCGCGCACCCTGGAAGACCGGCTGGCCCGGCTGGGCGCGGAGGCGCTGGTGGAAGCGCTGGCCCTCATCAAGGCGGGACGGGCCACGCGCACGCCACAGGATCCGGCCGCGGCCACCTACTCGCCGAAGCTCACCAAGGAGGACGGGCGCATCGACTGGAGCCGGCCCGTGACGGCCATCGCCCGACAGGTGCGGGCCATGGATCCCTGGCCGACCGCCTTCACCTGGCACCGCGGGATCCTGCTCAAGGTATGGCGCGCCGGGGTGGCCGGGCACCCGGGCGCGGCGGTGTCCGGGCGGGCCGCGGGTGTTGAGGTGGGGCGCGCGGCTGCTTGCGCCAGGGGGACCGGGGCCCCTCCCGGCACGGTGCTGGAGGTGGGACCCGCCGGAATCACGGTGGCCGCCGGGGAGGGCGCGCTTCGGCTGGAGGAGGTCCAGCCCGCCGGCGGGCGCCAGATGACCGCCGCGGAGTATGCGCGCGGGCACCGTCTTCAGGCCGGGGAGGTTCTTGGCGGGTCGAATCTTCGGAATTGACATGTATGCAAGAATCATGCAGCATAGTATGCATGAGAACGACGCTCAATATTGACGACACCCTGCTTCGCAGGGCTGCCAAGCTGACGGGGCTGTCCGAGAAAACTTCCCTCGTCCGCATGGGCCTGGAGGCCCTGGTCGCCCGAGAGAGCGCCAGGCGGCTGGCCGAACTCGGTGGCACCGAGCGAGGAGTTGCGCCGGTCCGGCGAAGGCGTCCGGGTCGACCGGCATGATCCTCGTGGACACCTCCGTCTGGATTGACCATCTCCGCGTCGGGAATCAACGGCTGAAGTCCCTTCTCTACGACGATCGGGTTCTGACCCATCCATATATTGTTGGCGAGCTGGCGTGCGGCTCCGTCCGGAACCTCCGCGAGGTCCTGCAGTTGCTGCAGGCCCTGCCGCAGGCGCGGGTGGCGGAGCACGAAGAGGTCTTGAGCTTCGTTGAGAGCCGCCGGCTGTACGGGCGTGGTATCGGTTGGGTCGATGCTCACCTGCTGGCAGCCGCGTTGCTCTCGGGCGCAGCGTTGTGGACCTTGGATCGGCGACTCGCCCGGCTGGCATCGGCGTTGAAGATTTCTGCTTGAACCACGGCTTCGGGGCCGGAGTCCGGAGCCGTGGCTCCCGGGATGCGCCAGTTGCAGGTTTACGGGGGACTCTCTAGAATAGTGCCGGAGACCGTGGCGGAGGTGGGTGGACATGTTCTTCGACTCCACGTTTCTGATCCTGATCCCGGGCGTGTTGCTGGCGTTCTACGCGCAGTGGAAGGTGCGCTCGACGTACAACAGGTACCTTGAAGTCCCCGCGTCGGTGGGGCTCACCGGCGCGGAGGTGGCCGCCAGAATCCTGGCCCGGCGCGGCGCGCCCAACGTGAAGGTGGAGCCGGTGGAGGGGATGCTGAGCGACCACTACGATCCCCGGGGCAAGGTCCTCCGCCTCTCGCCCGAGAACTACTATGGCCACTCCATCGCGGCGCTGGGCGTGTCGGCGCACGAGGCGGGCCACGCCATCCAGGACGCGGAGGGCTACCGGTGGCTGGTGGTGCGTTCCGCCATGGTGCCGGTGGCCAACATCGGCAGCAACCTGGCCTGGATCCTGTTCATGATCGGCCTCTTCTTCGCGCAGTTCCGCGTCCTGATGGATGTGGGCATCCTGCTGTTTACCGGCGCGGTGCTGTTCTCCATCATCACGCTGCCGGTGGAGTTCGACGCCAGCCGGCGCGCCGTCGCGGTGCTGGGGGGTGAGGGGCTGGTGACCCCGCGCGAGAGCGAGGGCGTGCAGGCGGTGCTGAACGCCGCCGCGCTGACCTACGTGGCGGCCGCGGCGATGGCGGTGCTGCAGTTGTTGCGCCTGATCATGCTGCGCAACTCGCGCGAAGAGTAGCGACCGGCGATCGCACCGACCGCACAGCCGAAGAAGCGCACGGCGACCTCTCGCACCCCCACGGGGCGCGAGGTCGCCGTTGATGTGCTGCACCGCGTGGAGGTGGGGGAGGCGTTCAGCAACATCCTCCTTCACCGTCTGGCGGAGCGGGCCGGCCTCAGCGACCACGAGCGGGCCCTGGCCGCGGAGCTGACCCTTGGCGTCCTGCGTCACCGGGCGCGGCTCGATCGCGCTCTCGCGCGTTTCCTCCGGTACCCCCTGGACGATCTAACCCCGCGCATCCGGGCGACGTTGCGCGTGGGTGCGTATCAACTCATTTTCCTCCCGCGCATCCCGCATCCGGTTGCCGTGCACGAGACCGTGGAGCTGGCCCGCCGCGTGGGGCATCCGGGCGTGGTAAAGCTCGTCAACGCGGTCCTGCGGCGCCTGGCCGCCGAAGGCGAGCCGCCGCTCCCTGATCCCGCCGCCGATCCCATCGCCGCCCTCGCGATCCGGCACTCCCACCCGCAGTGGCTGGTGGCGCGGTGGGTGGCCCGGTGGGGCGCGGAGGAAGCGAAGGCGCTGTGCGCCGCCGACAACGAGACACCACCTTCGTGCCTGCGCGTCAACATGCTGCTCACGTCGCGCGAGGCGGTGCTGGAGATGCTGCGCACCGCCGGCGCCGCCGCGGAGGCCAGCCCCGCCTTCGACGAGGCGATCCGCGTGCGCGGCGGCGCGACGCAGGTCCGCGCCCGCCTGGCCGACGAAGGCAAGGTCACCGTGCAGGACGAGGGCGCGCTGGCGGTGGTGCGCGCGCTCGACCCGCGTCCGGGGGAGACGGTGATCGACGCGTGCGCGGCGCCGGGCGGCAAGACCACCCACATCGCCGAGCGCATGGGCAACCGCGGCCGCGTCATCGC
>JACQTN010000211.1 GCA_016210785.1 Armatimonadota bacterium | reverse complement strand
CGTCTGGGAGGTCGATGCCCCCGAAGGCCTCACCGGAGATCCCAGACCTGCCACGCCCCAGAAGGGCGAACGGTTCCTGCGGGCCTGCTCAGACGCCCTGGCAGAGTTCGTGCGGAAGTACAGCCGGTCATAGAGCCGCGGGTCATGGAGCCGCGGTCATCGCGCCGGGGCCGCGCTGCGTCCACGGCGCCCCGCGCCACCTGAACATCGCGGTTCGGGGCTGGGCACGCAGGGCCCAGAGGAGTCGCCAGTTGCCCCGGCGAAGGGCCGGTAGGCGGAGAGGGCAGCATACATGGCGGGGGATCTTGTCGTCCAGGCGGTGCGTACCGCGCCCGGCACGCGTGCAACCGGGTACCTGGCCGTCGCCGGCGGCGATCCTTCTCTGAAGGCTACGCTGGTGCTCATCAACGGGGCCCGCGCGGGTCCCACGCTGGGGTTGCTCGGGGGTATTCACGGCGCAGAGTACACGTCCATCGAGGCGGCCCGGCGCCTGGCCATGGAGATCGATCCTGCCACGCTCCGCGGGCGCGTCATCGCCGCGCCGATCGTCAACCTTCCCGCCTTCGAGGCGCGCGCCGCCTTCGTCAACCCGCAGGACAATAAGAACCTGAACCGGGTCTTCCCGGGACGTCCGGACGGCACGCCCAGCGAGCGGCTCGCCTGGACGGTGTTCAGGGAGATCATCGAACCCGCAGACGCGGTGATCGACCTTCACGGCGGCGACCTGTTCGAGGTGCTCTCACCCTTTGCCATCCACTCGACACAGGGCACGCCGGAGGTGAACGGCCGCTCCCGCGAGCTGGCCGCGGCGCTGGGGCTTCCCGTGGTCGCACCCGGCGGGACTCCAGGGTCCGCCTACGAAGAGGCCGCGCGGCTAGGCAAGGTGGCCGTTATCGCGGAAGCCGGGGACATGGGCCGGCTGGACCCGCGGTGGGTGGATGCGCTGGTGGCCGGGGTGACGAATGCCATGCGCCTGCTGGGGATGCTGGACGGCGCGGTGGTGAACACGCCGGGCCAGCGCCGGGTCCGCCAGGCCCACCGGAAGCGCGCCTCCAGGGCCGGGCTGTGGTACCGCGCCGTGGAGGCCGGGCAGCGGGTCGCCGCGGGCCAGGCGATCGGCACGTTCTGTGACCACTTCGGGCAGCCGCTGGAGATCGTGACCGCGCCCGCCGACGGCATGGTGCTGTGGGTGGCTTCATCCCTCTACCTTCCTCCCGATGCCGCGCTCATGAACCTGGTGGAACTGGAGTAATCACGATGTGGGAGGGGAAACCGGTGAACAGGCGACCTGAGAATGCGGGTAGTGCCCCGAGGTGTTCGCGCGTCACACGGCGGGAGTTCCTGGCACGGGCCAGCCGCACAGGCGCGGCGATCGCCACCGGTGGTCTCGCAGCGGTCCACGGGGTGCAGCGATCCTCCGCGTGGAGCGTGATGTCGGCGCCCGCGCTCCGGCCGCTGGTGGTGGGCGTGGACAGCGATCCCCTCACCCTGGATACCCGTCTCACCAGCCCCACCCAGGCCTATCCCATCGCCCAGCACATCTGTGATCCCCTGACGTTTCGCAAGACGAACGGCGAGGTCATCCCCTACCTGGCGGAATCCTGGTCGCGCGACACCGCCGTGGTCTGGCGCATCACCCTGCGCCGGGGCGTGAAGTTTCACAACGGCGAGCCGTTCGACGCCGAGTCGGCCAAGTACTCGCTGGACTGCATCGTCCGGCCCGACGTGTTTCCCAAGACGACGGTGCAGAAGCGGAGCTGGCTGCAGGCCATTGACCGCGTGGAGATCGTGGATTCCCACACCCTCCGCATCAGGACCAAGTATCCCTCGCGGTCGCTGCTGAGTTACCTGTCCCTGTTCGGCATGCTGCCGCCCCGCGCCGCGCGGGACCTGGGCGAGCGATTTGGCCTGCAGCCCATCGGGACCGGTCCGTATCGATTCGGCGAATACGTCCCGGGGAGCCGCCTGGTCCTGGAGGCCAACGCGGATTGGTGGGGCGGCCGGCCCCGCAACAGCGGGATCACCCTGCGGTTCCTGCCGGAGGCGGCCACGCGGGCGGCGGCGCTTGAGGCCGGAGAGGTGGTCTGGATCAACAACCTCCCGCCGGACCGGGTGCCCAGGATCGGGAACAACCCCCGGCTGAAAGTGAACGAGGTCATGACGACGCGGATCATGTACCTCTACATGCTCGGCAGCCGGGCTCCCTTCAACAAGGTCCAGGCTCGCCAGGCCGTGAACCACGCCATCGACAAGAGGGCGATCGTGGCCAGCCTCTTGAGTGGCCACGGGGCCGTGGCCCGGTCGGTCTACTCGCCCGCCATCCTCTACTTCAAGGAGCAGCCGGCCTATCAGCATGACAAGGAGCGGGTCAGGCGTCTCCTTGGGGAGGCCGGGATGGAGCGGGGGATGACGCTCAGGTACATGTACCCCTCGGGACGGTTCCTGAACGACAAGCAGATTGGAGAGGCCATCGGCAACATGCTGGTGGACGCGGGCCTCAACATCCAGCCCGAGGTCCCCGAGTGGGGGGTGTACCTGCGGCATCGCGCGGCGCAGTACGCGGAGCTCTTCCTGGGCGCGTATGGGACGCTCACCCTGGACCCGGACTACGCGTTGAACTTCATCTTTCCCAGCAAGACCAGCCCGATGAAGTACAACAACCCGCGGGTCGACGAGCTGATGCTCAAGGGAGATCAGGCCCTCGACCCCGCCGTGGCGCGCCCCATCTACGAGGAACTGCAGCAGATCATCTGGCGGGACGCTCCGGCAGCCTGTCTGTACTATCAGCCGGAGATCCACGGCGTCAGCGCCAATCTCGTGGGAAACGAGCCCCGGCCCGACGAGTACTGGTTATTCTGGAACATGTACCTGCGCTAGGTTCTATGTCCCCTGGTCCAGGGTCTCCGGCGCCGGGGCGGCGGGAGCCCGGCCGGCGCCGCCGCCCGTGGCGCGTCGGGCAGCGTTCGATGCTCCCCTGAGACCCATGGGCGCGTACATCGCTCGCCGTCTTGCCCACGCGATCTTCGTGCTCATCGGGGTCTCGATTGTGGTCTTCATCGTGCTCCGCGTCATCCCCGGCGATCCGATTTCGCTCATGTTTCCGGAAGGCCTCTCGCCCGAGCGGCTCCGCCAGGCGCGGGCGGAACTGGGGCTGGACGCTCCGCTGTACAAGCAGTACGCCATCTTCCTGGCGCACGCCGTCCGCGGGAACCTGGGGAACTCCTTCCGCTACCAGCGGCCCGCGCTGGACCTGGTCCTGGAGCGGCTCCCCGTCACGGGCCAGCTGGCCGTCGCCGCGCTGGTCATCACCATGGCGGTCGGCATCCCGCTGGGGGTGCTGGCGGCGGCGCGGCGCGGCGGACTGCTCGATGTCCTGACCATGTTCATGGCGTCGGTGGGTCAGTCCATGCCCACGTTCTGGCTGGGCATCATGCTGATCGTCATCTTCGCGGTCGCGCTCCGCTGGTTTCCCACGTCGGGGCGCGAGTCTCCGGTCCATCTGGTGCTCCCGGCCGTCACCCTGTCGGGGTTCAGCATCGCGCTCACATCCCGGCTGACCCGGGCGGCGATCCGGGAGGTGCTCGCCGAGGACTACGTGCGGACGGCGCGGGCCAAGGGTGTGCATGAACGTGCCGTGCTGGTCCGGCACGTCCTGCGCAACGGGATCATTCCGGTCGTGACGGTGCTCGGCCTGCAGGTGGGCGCGCTCCTGGGCGGTGCGGTGATCACCGAGACGGTGTTTGCCTGGCCGGGGATGGGATTGCTGGCCATCCAGGCCATTTATACGCGAGACTACAACATCGTGCAGGCGGTGGTCCTGCTGTCCGCGTTCGTCTTCCTGGTGGTCAACCTCTGCGTCGATCTGTTCTATCTTGTGTTAGACCCCAGGATCCGGCTGGAGTGATGGGGTCCGCGGAGCGGGGCGCGGGGATGACCGCCGAAGACACCATGCGCAGGGTCGGCCACGGCCAGACTCCCGGATCGCCGGGATGGACTCTCCGCCGGGTGTTGCGCCGCCCCAGCGCCGCCGTCGGCCTGCTGGTCCTGCTGGCGGTCATCGCCTGTGCCCTGGCCGCTCCCTGGGTCGCCCCTCAGCATCCCACGCGGGGGCGAATCGACAGACGGCTGCAGCCGCCGGGCATCGCCGAAGCGCACCGGATCAACCTGCTGGGCACGGATCCGCTCGGGCGCGATGTGCTGAGCCGGATCATCTTTGGGGCCAGGGTGTCGCTGATCGTGGGGATTAGCGCGGTCTTTGGCGCGGGCGTGCTGGGGACGGTCCTCGGGCTCGTCTCCGGGTATGCCGGCAGGATTACCGACACGGTCGTCATGCGCGTGGCCGACGTGCAGCTGGCCTTTCCGTTTGTCCTGCTGGCCCTGGCCATCGTGGCCATCCTGGGGCCGGGCGTCGGCAACCTGATCATCGTCTTCGTGGTCACGGGGTGGGTCGTGTTCGCGCGGATTGTCCGGGGTCAGGTGCTGCAGATCCGCGAGCGGGAATTCGTGCAGGCGAGCCGGGGTCTCGGGGCGAGCGACGCCCGCGTCGTGGTTCGCCATGTCCTCCCCAATGTCACCGGTCCCCTCATCGTGGTGGCGTCCTTCGAGCTGGCCAAGGTGATCATCTGGGAGGCCTCGCTCAGCTTCCTGGGGTTGGGCGTGCCCCCCACGATCCCGTCCTGGGGCGCCATGCTGAGCGACGGCCGGCAGTATGTGGATACCGCGTGGTGGGTCGCCACGTTTCCGGGCGTGGCGTTGATGGTGGTCGTCCTTTCTATCAATGCCGTGGGCGACGCCCTCCGCGATGCGCTGGATCCCCGGCTTCAGCATCTGTGAGACCCCGCCCGGGTCTCGTTCTTCCCGGGGATCGCGATCCTGATCACGGTCCTGGCGCTCAACCTGGTCGGCGATGGGATCCGCGCCGTCACCGATCCCCGGCTCCTGCGCACGCGCTCTAAGAAGCTGCCTGGGTCATGCCAAACCAGGAAGCTCCTTGTACGAAGTAGCGGGGCCCAGGGCGTGACGAGCGCAGGGAAGGAGGCCGTGGGGACGGAAGAGAGGACCCGATCCCCATGGCCATCCGCGAGGAGGAAAGCCGGATGGTGAACAAGACAGGTCCTGGCGGCGTGGGCCGGTGAGCGCGTACCTGCTCCGCCGCATCCTGCAGATCGCGCCCACGCTGGTGCTGATCACCCTGCTGGTCTTTGGCCTGCTCCAGGTGACCGGCGGCGATCCCATCGCCATCATGCTGGGCCCTTCGGCCACCAACGAGCTGATCGAGCAGGTGCGGCACGAGCTGGAGCTGGACCAGCCGGCGTACGTCCGGTACCCGCGCTGGCTGTGGCGGGTCATGCACGGTGATCTGGGCAAGTCCATTCGCACTCGCCGGCCGGTTGCCCACATGATCCTGGCCCGCGTCCAGACCACCGTCACGCTGGCGGTCAGCGCCACGCTCTTCTCCGTCCTGGTGGGGGTCACGACCGGCGTCTACGCCGCCGCGCGGCGCGGCGCCCCGGCGAGCTATGCGGTGGGCGTCGCGGCCATTGTCGGCGCCTCGGTCCCCAACTACTTCCTGGCGCTGGTCTTGATGGTGATCCTGGGCGTCCAGCTGCGCCTGGTGCCCATCGCCGCGTTCTCCATCGACGTGCTGCGGGAACCCCAGGCCCTGGTGAACCTGATCATGCCCACCATTGCCCTGGGGGCCGGGTATACGGCGCTGCTGTCGCGGATCACCCGGGCCAGCGTGCTGGAGGTCCTCGGGCAGGACTATGTCCGGTCGGCGCGGGCCAAGGGGCTGGCGGAGCTTGTGGTCATTGGCCGCCACGTCCTCCGCAACGCCCTCCTGCCCGTGGTCACCCAGGTGGCCATCAACGCCGTCTACCTGCTGGGCGGTTCGGTCCTCATCGAGACCATCTTCGCGCTCTCCGGCATCGGATCGTTGCTGGTGGAGTCGATCATCGCCCGTGACCTGCCCATCGTGCAGGGCATCACGCTGGTCGTGGGCCTGCTCTTCATCCTCGCCAACCTGCTCACCGATCTCTTGTACTCGCTTCTGGACCCGCGGATCCGCTATGCGTAGTGCCGCCGCCTCCGGTGCCGCATCCATCGCCGCCGTCGCGCCGCGGCTCGGCGGGTCGCCCGCCTGGCGCCGCATCGGGCGCCGCCCTCCGGTTGTGGCCGGCGCGGCCATCCTGGCGCTGCTCCTGCTGGCGGCAGCGCTGGCGCCGCTCATCGCCCCCCACGACCCGATCGAGCAGTCCCTGGGGCCGGGTCTCACGCCCCCGGGCCGCGCGTTCGTGCTGGGACTGGACTCGCTGGGACGGGACGTGGCCAGCCGGATTGTCTACGGCAGCCGGATCTCGCTGCTGGTGGGCAGCATCGCGGTCAGCATCGCGTTGACCGGAGGGCTGCTCCTGGGAGTGCTGTCCGGATTCTACCGAGGCCTGGCGGACACCCTCCTGATGCGGGTCACCGACGCCGTCTTCTCTTTTCCTCCCGTCCTCCTGGCCATGGCGCTGATGGCCGCCCTGGGGGCGAACATCCGCAATGTCATGATTGCCCTGGGCATCGTGTATACCCCTCGCTACATCCGGCTGGTCCGCGTGGGCGTGCTCGCCGCTAGCGAGCAGGAATACGTGGCGGCGGCGAGGGCGGCGGGGGCCGGGGACGGGCGCCTCCTGCTCCGGCACGTGCTTCCCAACATCCTGGGGCCGGTGGTGGTGCAGACCAGCTTCAGTTTCGGGGAAGCCATCATCGCCGAGGCGGCCCTGAGCTTCCTGGGCATCGGCACCCAGCCGCCGACCCCGAGCTGGGGGCTGATCCTCAGCGATGCGCGCGAGTACCTGGCCCAGGCGGCCTGGTATCCGGCCACGGTGGGGGGCGTGCTGTTCCTGGTGGTCCTGGCCATCAACCTGGTCGGTGACGGCCTGCGGGACGCCCTCGACCCCCGCAGCGCGTGATGCCGCGTGTGATGTACGTCGGGTCTCCGGGAAGGACCGGCGGTCGTGCACCGGGAACACTTCCCGTGCTATCCCAGACTGGAGAGGAGGAGCGGACATGGCTGGTGGGGACACGGAGGGGGCAGGATCCGACCGACCCACGCGCTTCACCCGACGGAGGCTGCTGAGCCGTGCGGCACGGCTGGGCGCCAGCGCCGCCGTTTTGGCGTCCGCCGGCGATCGTCTAGGGCTGCCGGATCTCATCCCCCAGGCGGACGCGGCGGCAGCGACTCCCAAGCGAGGCGGCACCCTCCGCTTCGGGCTGCCTAACGAGCCCCTCACCCTCAGCGGCACCATGACCGGTGGGGACCAGGGCCTCGGGATCGTGATGAGTTCCATCTACGACACCCTGTGTGTGACCGACTACACCACCAACAGCCCGAAGCCGGGCCTGGCCGTCTCCTGGACCCGCAAGGATCCCACGACGTGGATCGTCAAGATGCGCCAGGGCGTCCAGTTCCACAAGAACTACGGCGAGGTGACCGCCGAGGACGCGGTCTTCACCATCAACACGACCATTGAGAAGAAGCACACCGGGGTCTTCGCCTGGCAGTCGGTCAAGGGGGCGGAGGTGATGGACAGGCACACCTTTGCCATCCACCTCACCCGGGCGTACCAGCCGCTCCCCCTGACCGCGCTGGGCTCGGTGGGCGGCAACGTCATCTCCAAGAAGGCCTTCGAAGAGATGGGGCGGGAGAAGTTCGAGCGGAACCCGGTCGGCGCGGGGCCCTTCGAATTCAAGGAGTGGAAGGAAGGCAGCGAAATCGTCCTGACGCGCTTCGAGAAGTACTGGCAAAAGGGCCTCCCCTACCTGGACCGCATCGATTTCAAGATCGTGAAGGATCACTTCGTCCGGCAGAACCTGCTCAAGACCAGGGGGCTGGACGTGATCTTCACGCTGCAGTACAAGGACGTGGAGGAAATGCGGCAGACTCCCGGCATCGCCGTGCACTCGGTACCCGGCCAGACCTTCGACTTCATCGCCTTCAACCCCAAGGACCCGATCGTGGGCAACCGGCTGGTGCGCCGGGCGGTGGCCACCGCCATCAACCGCAACGCCATCGTCTCCGACGTGTACTATGGGCAGGCGGTGCCGACCAACATCCCCACCCCCAAGGGATTCGTGGGGTACACCAGCAAGGTCTGGTACCCGTACGGTGGGGACGTGGCCAGGGCGCGGCAGCTCCTGAAGGAGGCCGGATATCCCAACGGGGTGAGCTTCCCCATCATCGTCAGCGACAAGCTGCAGCTCCGGCGGGAACTGGAGATCATCTCCGGGCAACTGGCCCGCGCCGGCATCAAGGTGGAGATCCAGGGCCTGGACCTGGGGACCTTCAACGCGCGCTTCTTCGGGCCCGACGTCACCAAGAAGAACTTCCGGGCGGCCCTGCGCGACATCGCCATCGTCAGCCCCGATCCCGACTCGACGGTGTACTGGTTCCACCACAAGGGGACGACCGGATGGGTGGGCTTCGAGAGCGCGCAGATTGACGGTCTCCTGGACGACGCGCGCGCCGAGCCCTCGAGTCAGAAGCGTGATCAGCTCTACAAGCAGCTCTTCGACGTCATCATCCCGGAAGCGACCTACATCTACACGGCGCACGCCAACTATATCTCCGCGTCGCGCTCGAACGTGCGGAACTGGGTGCAGTTGCCGACCAGCATTGCGCGGTACACCGGCGTCTGGCTCGACCGCTGAGGGGTGCCGCCGGCGCCAGTGCGCCGGCGAAACTGTGGTTTGACTGGAGCCGACCTTGCCGCCGGAGGTTTGTGGCGGCGAGGTCGGCTCATTCGAAGCACCCTTACCGGGCTGCGAGCAACTCGCGGTTGTAGAGGAACGCCGGCACCTTTCCCTGCAGCGCCATCACCACCTGCTCCGCGCCGTCCCGTCGCATCTGCTCCCGCGACTCCTCCGAGTAGAACCCGATGTGGCCCGTGACGACCACGTTGGGCAACTGCAGGAGCGGGTGGTCGGTCGGCACCGGTTCCTGGGCGAAGACGTCCAGGCCCGCTCCGGCCAGGCGCCCGCCGCGCAGCGCCTCCACCAGCGCATCCTCGTCGATGACGCCGCCCCTGGACGTGTTGATCAGGATGGCGCCGGGCTTCATGCGCGCCAGCGCCTCGCGGTCGATCATCCTGCGCGTCTCATCGGTCAGCGGCAGGTGAACCGACAGGAAGTCCGCCTCGGCCATGCACGTGGCAAAGTCCACGGCACGCACGCCCTCGCGCTCGAAGACCGACGCGTCCAGGTACGGGTCGTACGCGATCACGGTCAGCCCCAGGGCACGCCCCTTCCGCGCCGTGGCCCGCGAGATGTTCCCAAGACCCAGCATGCCCAGCGTTTTGCCCGCGATGCGGTGGAGCGGGATCACCGGGGGGATGTGCCAGCGGCCTTCCCGCACCGCCCGGTCGTCGATGATGATCTTCCGCGCCACGACCAGCAGCAGGGCGATGGCGTGGGAGGAGACCTCGTCCACGGCGTACAGCGGGCCGTTGGTGACCCAGATCCCCCGGGCCGTGGCCGCCGCCACGTCCAGGCGGTCCACGCCCGTGCCGTAGTGCGAGATGATCCGGCACCGGGTCAGCTTCGCGATGTGCTCCGCGGCCAGCACGCCGCGCAGGTGGAGGATGGCGTCGGCCTCGGGCGCGACGCGGTCAAACGCGTCCGGCGCGTCCATGTCCACGCTCTCCACCTGGATGCCGTGCGGTTCCAGCACCGAGCGTTCCAGGGAGATGTCGTACATGGGGAAGTTGTAGAGCTCGGTGCGGAAGCACCGCCACTTCGGGGTTACGGTCATCGGTCGCGCCTCCTCTGATCCGCACCACGCCGTCGTCCGGCCCGCGCGGAGGCCCGGGTCTGCGACGGAACGCGCCCGGGCACCGTTGGGAAGGATTCCGATCCTTCCCTGAAAATCCCTTCGTGTGGTCCGGCGGGGAAACAGCGCGAGGGGCACATTCCGGCGGCCCCGGCGCGAGAGGAGACCCGGGAGGCGCTGGCGTTGGCGCGCGGCCGTCCCCGCGGCGCATCGCCGGCGGGGGCAGGAAACGGCGCGGCACCCGCAAAACAACAAGGTCAAGCTATGCCATGGGTATTACCTGGAGACGCCGGCGGTGTTCGCCGGACTGGCCACCATCATCCTGATCGGGCTGGTGGTGGAGCACGGCATCTTCCGCACCATCGAGGAGCGGACTATCCGGCGGTGGGGGATGAGCGTATGACGGCGGCGAGGCGGGCGGCGGTACGGAGGGATGTGCCCTCGGCCGGGCGCACGGCGGCGAAGGGGCGGACGGCCGAGGGCGGGCGCGCGGAGAAGGCGAGTGCAAACGGCCGCGCGCGCGGGACGGCGGCGCGGAAGCGCATGACCACGGACCGGCGCGTGACGACGGGGAAAGGCGCGGCCACGCGGATGCGAGAGGCGCAGGCGCGCAGGACGGCGGTCGCGGTTGCCGGGTCCGGGTTCTACGGCGCGGTGGAGGAGACCGCCAAGGCCCTGTACATCCGGGCCCTGAAGGACGTGCCGCCCGACGTGCGGGCGGCGCTCGACAAGGCTTACGCGGAGGAGCGCCACCAGGTGGCGCGGCAGATCCTGGGGATCGTGATGCGCACCGTCGAGATCGCGGACGAGCGGCGCACGCTGGTTTGCCAGGACACGGGCACGCCGATCTACTGGGTGAGCCTCGGCACGCGGCTGCACGTGGACGGCGCGCGCCTGGCCGACGCGCTGCGCCGCGGGACCGAGCGGGCTACGCGCGAGCACCCCCTGCGCAGCAGCGTCTGCCATCCCATCACGCGCGAAAACCCGCAGACCAACACCGGTTTCCGCATCCCGGTGATCCACTGGGAGTTTCTCCCGGACGCGGACCATGTGGAACTGCTGTGCATCCCGAAGGGTAGCGGCTCGGAGAACATGACGTTCCTCAAGATGCTCACCCCCGCCGACGGCGTGGCGGGGATCAAGCGGTTCATCCTGGAGTGCGTGGTGGAGGCGGGCGCGAACCCGTGCCCGCCGTGCATCGTGGGCGTGGGCATCGGCGGGTCGGCGGACGCGTGCATGGTGCTGGCCAAGAAGGCCGCGGTGCGTCCTATCGGCACCCGCAACCCGGACCCGCACCTGGCGGCGATGGAGGAGGAGTTGCTGCCGGCGATCAACGCGCTGGGCATCGGGCCGCAGGGCATCGGCGGCGACAGCACCGCGCTCGCCGTCCACATCGAGCACGCGTACACCCACATCACGCAGAACCCCGTCGCCGTAAATATGCAGTGCTGGCGAGGGCTGCGGGCGCACGCCCGGGTCTACGCCGACGGGCGGGCGGAGATCGGGGTGTGACGCCCGTGCGGCCGTGGTGATCGGCGCCGGGCGCCGGAGCCCATGCCCGGTCCCGCACGGCACGGGCAGATTCGTGGAGGCGCGCCAACCGGAGATGAGCCGATGAGCGACGCGGCACGCGAGTTCCGTCTGAGCACGCCGCTGTCCGAGGAAGATGTCCGGCAGTTGCGAGCGGGGGATTGGGTCTACCTGACCGGCGTGATATTCGGCATCCGCGATGCGACGCTGATCCGCATCTTCGACAAAGGCACGGCTCCGCCGGCCGACCTGCGGGGCGCCGTCCTCTTGCATACCGCGCCCAACGTGCGCAAGGTGGGCGACCGGTACGAGGCCCTCTCCGTCGGCACGACGACCAGTTCGCGCATGGAGCGTTTCACGGAAGGGTTGATGAAGACGTACGGCGTGCGCGCCATCATCGGCAAGGGCGGCTTACGGGAGGGCAGCCAGGAAGCCATGCGGCGGTACGGCGGTGTCTACCTGACGATCGTGGGCGGGGCCGCGGCGTGGGAGACGCTGCACATTGAGGAGATCGAGGCGGTCTACTGGGAGGACCTGATGCCG
>JACQTN010000214.1 GCA_016210785.1 Armatimonadota bacterium | reverse complement strand
GCATCAACCAGGGTCTGTGCTGGTCCACCACCGTGATCATGAAGATTGACCTGGTCGGCCCCCGGCAGCGCGGGCTGTCCATGGGTCTCAACGAGTTCGCGGGGTACCTGGCGGTGGCGCTCTCAGCCCTGGCGACGGGCTACATCGCTGCCACCTATGCGCTGCGCCCTCACCCCTTTTACCTGGGGATTGCCTTCGCGCTGCTGGGACTCGCCCTTTCGGTATTCTTCGTGCGCGAGACCCGCGGCCATGCGCGGGAGGAAGCAAACCTCGTTACCCCACCGGCTGACAGTTCCCAGCAGAATCCTTCGTTTGCTCAGATCTTCCTCCTCACCAGTTGGAAGGACCGGGCCCTGTTCGCAGCCTGCCAGGCGGGTCTGGTGAACAACCTCAATGACGGGATGGCCTGGGGGCTGCTGCCCCTCTTCCTCGCCGGCAAGGGGCTCAGCGTGGGCCAGATCGGTGTCATCGCCGCCATCTATCCGGGCACGTGGGGTCTCTCTCAACTGGTCACGGGGGCCCTCAGCGACCGGTGGGGGCGCAAATGGATGATCGCGGCCGGGATGTGGGTGCAGGCCGCGGGGATTTGGCTGACTGTGGCGGCGGCCGGCGTGCCCGGCTGGATAGCCGGAGCGGTGCTGCTGGGAATCGGCACGGCGCTGGTCTATCCCACGCTGCTGGCGGCGGTGGGCGATGTGGCACACCCTGAGTGGCGCGCTTCGGCGGTGGGGGTGTACCGGTTGTGGCGGGATGGCGGCTATGCGGTCGGGGCGTTGCTGGCCGGAGCCCTGGCCGACGCGGCGGGAATCTCGCTTGCGATCGTGGCTGTTGGCGGACTGACCTTCCTCTCGGGGCTCGTGGTGGCGGGCATGATGTACGAGACGTTGCCCGGGCGGACCGTCCGCCTTTCCTCGGCGGCGCAGGGCCAGAGCGGCCCGGGGCCGGCCATCGACGGTCGTGCTGCGGAGTGACTCCGGGCAAGCGTACGAGCCAGTGGCCTACGGTAAAGAACGGGTTGACAGGAGGCGTGCCCATGGGCATGGAGCCGGAGACGCTGAAGCGAAAACTGGAGGCAGGAGAGCGGGTGGCCATCCTGGACATTCGCGAGGCCGACGACTACCGCGACTGGCATATTCCCGGTAGTCTGAATCTCCCGATCTACAACGCGCTGAAGAGGCGGGAGTTCGGCGCGGTGGAGGTCCGGCTGGCAGAGGTGCCCCGGGATTGCGAGGTGGTCACCGTCTGCCAGGCGGGCGGGACCGCCCGCGTCGTGGCGGAGTTGCTCGCCGCGCGGGGGCTCTCCGCCACGCATCTCGAAGGCGGGATGCGCGGGTGGAGCGGGGTCTGGTCTGAGGCCGTAGTCCCGCTGTCAGGCCTCCAGCAGGGGAAGGTACTGCAACTGCGACGCAACGGCAAGGGCTGTCTCTCCTACCTGATCGGATCGCAGGGTCAGGCGGCCGTGGTCGACGCGAGCCTCGATCCTCAGGCATACGCGGCAGTCGCCCGCCGGGAGGGGTGGACCATCCGCTTCGTCTTCGAAACCCACATCCACGCCGACCACCTGTCGCGCGGGCGCGCCCTGGCGAATCTTACGGGAGCCGAACTTCTGCTACCCGGGAGCGACCGGGCCGCTTTTCTGCACCGCGCACTTCAGGACGCAGACACCATCACGGTAGGGTCAACGCGTCTTGAGGTGATGGCCACCTCGGGGCACACCGGCGAGAGTGTCAGCTACCTCGTGGACGGGGCAGCGGTGCTGACCGGCGACACCCTCTTTGTCGAGAGCGTCGGGCGGCCCGACCTGGAACGTGCAGGCATCCTTCCATCTGCACGGACGTCTTTCGCACACATGGAGGTGCGCCTCCGGGAGAGCCCGGCTCAGATGACAGCGGGGAGGCCGGCCCACCTGGCGCCTAGGGCCAGCGCCGCGTGCAGCGCCTCACGCTTCGGCCCATGCGGGGTGAGCCACCACTGCTCGAAGAGGATCTTCCCCCAGTGCCAGGCGCGCTTCGGCGGATGCACCTTCAGCTGCGGATGCGGCTCTGCGAAGAAATCTCCGAAGGCGAACCCGGCCGTCCCTTCCCCGGCCTCCAGCATGCAATAGCCCTCGCCCCGGAACGCCGCCGACGGGGACGCCCCGGCGATCTCCGCGGCGATTCTGCGCGCCGCCACCTCCGCCTGACCGTGGGCGAAGACGCCGGCCTTGGGCAGCATCAGGGGGACGTCGGGCTTCCACCGCCCGGGGATGGGAATCGCCGTCACGTCGCCCAGCGCGAAGATGTTTTCGTGCCGGGTCCTCAGGGTGGCCGGATCGACGGGGATCCACCCCGCTTCGTTCGCCAGTCCGGCGTCGCGGACGACCCGTGGGCCGCGGTGGGGTGGGATCGCGGCCAGGAGGTCGAACTCAACCGGCGGTTGCCCGTCGAAACGGAGGGCCCGCGCCGCGCCGTCTACGGCGACCAGCCTGTGGAGAGGGTGAAAGTCCACGCCGCGCTCGCTCAGCATCCCCTTGACCGCGTCGCCCAACGCTGGTCCCGCCACCGGCATCGGCTGCGGCTCCGGCGTGTACAGGTGCACCTTCACCCGCTCCGCCATGCCGCGGCGGCGGAAGTAGTCGGCGATCAGCATGGCACTTTCGTGGGGCGCCCCCGGGCACTTGTAGGGCAGCGCGCTCACCACCACCGCCACCGTTCCACCTGTCTCGGGGAACGCTTGCAGTGCATGATGAAGCTCTGCCGCGCCCTCCCCCGTGTAAAAGGTATGAGCCGTCTCCGCCAGCCCGGGGATGGCTTCGGGGGCCAGTTCGGCGCCCAGGGCGATGACCAGGTAGTCGTAGGCGATGGTCTGATGGCTCGTCTCCACCCGCCCGCCCGCAGCATCGATCCCCAGGACCTCAGCCTGGATGATCTCGATGTCCGGGAGCACCAGGGAGTGCAGGTCGCGGACGATCTGTTCAGGCCGGCGACCGCCGACCATCACCCACAGGAATGAGGGAGCGAACTGATGCTGAATGTCGCGTTCGACCAGCACGATCCGGTGCTCCCGAGCCAGGAGGCGACGAAGTTCGTTCCCGGCCACGAGACCACCGACGCCACCCCCAAGGACAACCACGGTCTTTCCAGGCATTGCCACTCCCCCCTCAAGGGTGATTCCCGAAGGTGACGGACCCCGGTCTGGCGGCGCCGGGGGAGCGGGCGTAGTAGGCTGCCAGCCCCACGAAGAGAACGACCAACGCCAGCAGGACAACCGCGTCCCGGCCTATGCTGCCACGCAGCCCTTCTCTTCCAGCCCCCACGGGACGCGCCTAAGGTCCGCCGAGTGCGTGTTTCAGGTCCTCATACTGCTCTTTGGTGATCTCGCCGCTGGCCAGGCGGCGCTTGAGGATCTCGAGAGGCTGGTCGGGTCTGGCCTCCCTCCGGGTCAACCCCAAGACGAGCAGCGCGACGCCAGCGATCAGGAGCAGTAGCATCAGCGGGCCCAGCCCGCCGAACCAGCCTCCCCCGGCTCCGCGAGTCGCCACTCCCGGATCTGTCGCGCCGCCCATCATCCCCGGCCCCATCATCCCGAACCCCCACATCGACATCCCCAGCACCGGCAAAAGCACGATCACGCCGAGGACCACCAGTAACAGGACCGTCAGATCTCGTCCGTCCATCACGCACTCCTCTTAGAGATGCTTTTGGCCCTCATGGCTTCGGCTAGAAGCACCCCGGGGCGAAAGGAAATCCTAGCCGCGCGCCATTCTGACCAGCCGGCCGCTCTGCGCCAGGCGTTCCAGGAGCACCTGGCGCATGATATCGCACGCCTGGATCACCCTGGGGGTGGACAGACGGTAATAGACGGTCTGGCCATCCCGCCGTGACACCACGATGCCCTTGGCGCGCAGCATCGCCAGGTGCTGGGAGACATTGGCTTTGCGGACGGCGAGCGTCGCCGTCAATTGCCCCACGGAGCGCTCCCCATCTCGCAGGGCATCCAGGATCTCCAGACGCTTGGGGTTGGCCAGGGCCTGGCACACCTGGGCATGCATCTCGAACAGTGTCCGCGTTGGTCTCTTCGGCATGCCCTTCCCACGCAGATTAATCGTATATTTCGTAACTATGAATCTACGAACCCGAGATCATGATACTACAGGTGGCGCGTCGTGTCCACCCCTTCGTGGTTGGCGCGATGGCCAGACAGCCGGACGCACAAGGCCGAGTCGGTCAACGGAGTCGGGCCAGCAGGGCCACGAAGGAGGCTCCTGCCCGGACGCCAGCCCGGGCCGGTTCCGCCGCAGGCGGCTCGTCGGGGACTCCTTTTCACCGCGGATGCCGCGACGCGGCGGACGCGGCCTGCGCAGGTGGCGGGGCGCCCGCGCGGGAACTACGAAGCTGTGTCGGAAATGTCCCAAGAGCGAAACACCTTGGGGCCGGGTAACTGGGGCTAGGAGCCCGTCTCGGAAATGTCATGCGCAGGGCCGGCTTCCCACGATGTGTCGGTATCGGCGCCGCGAGTTGAACGGCGCACGATCGACCTCGCGCCGCCGCGCCCGAGCATCACTGGTACTTTGGGACTCGCACTGTCGCGGGTGCGCCGTGAGCACGGTGAGCGCGGTAGAATGCACCTGCCTTGCACAGCGTCGAACGTGCCGATTCGTGGGCGCCGTGGGCACCGCGATGTCGGTGAGCGCGG
>JACQTN010000207.1 GCA_016210785.1 Armatimonadota bacterium | reverse complement strand
TCGAGCGGGCGAAAGCGGAGAGAAAGCTCGGGCTGATGATGGGATTTCAGAGCGCAGAGCCACTGGAGGACGACTGGATCAACACGCTCCCCGTGTTCTACCGGATGGGCATCCGCGTCATCCAGCTGACGTACAACGAGCGGAACCTGCTGGGGTGCGGCTGCCTGGAGCCCAACGACGACGGCCTCACGGCCTATGGGCGCCAGGTCGTCGGGGCGCTGAACGGCACGGGCGTGATCATCGACCTCTCCCATGTCGGGCAGAAGACGGCGGTGGACGCCATCAAAGCGTCGAGGATACCCGTGATCGTCAGCCACGCCAACGCCCGGGCGCTGACGCCTCATCCCCGGAATCTGCCGGACGATACCATCAAGGCCCTGGCCGACGCGGGAGGGGTGATGGGCGCGGTCGCCTGGAGCGTGATCTGCCAGATCAACCCGGACCGGCCGCCCACCCTCCACGACTTCCTGGAGCACATCGATTACGTGGTCAACCTGGTCGGCGTCGACCACGTGGGGATCGGGTCCGACATCAACGAGAACTTCCGCGCCATGCCCATCCCGTCGGACTTTCAGACCCAGTATCGCTTCCTGTTCAAGGGCGATCCGCGGAAGGTGGCCGACGTGGAGGGCTTCGCGTGGCTCCACGAGTACCCGAACGTGGTCCGGGGCCTGGTGGCGCGGGGGTACTCCGACGAGGACATCGTGAAGATCATGGGCGGCAATTTCCTGCGGGTGGCCAGGGAGGCCTGGCAGCGGAATTGACGGGCTGACACCGCCCCGGGGCGCCCCGGCCGCGAGTTTAGGCCAGGAAGGGGTGAGGCGAGGTTGGAAGCCAGCACCGGCGAACGGACGGCGAGGGTGCACGCCAGTGCCACCGTGTTTGATGGCCACTGTGACAGCCTGGCGTGTGTGTTGCGTGCAGAGCGATCCCTGGGTGAGCGCAGCACCTCGGGACATACGGATCTGCCCCGGCTGCGGGCAGGAGGCGTCACCGCCCAGATCTTTGCGTGCGGGCTGCACGTCTTCGGCAAGAGGTCGGAGCAACCGACGCAGCTCTTCCTGCGCATGGCGGACGCCTTTCACGAGACGCTGCAGCGCTTCCCCGACCAGGTGATGCTGGCCACCAGGGGGTCCGACGTCGTGCAGGCGAAGGAGGAGGGTAGGATCGCCGCGATCCTGGGTATGGAGGACGGGGCGCCCATCGCGGGTGAGTTGGGCATCCTGCGCATATTCTACCGGCTAGGTCTGAGGGTGATCTGCCTGGTTTGGGGGCCGCGCAACGAGATCGGCGACGGCGTCAGCAGGCGCACCGATGCCGGGGAGGGGTTGACCCCGTTTGGTGTGTCTCTGGTCAGGGAGATGAACCGGCTCGGGATGGTGGTCGATGTTTCTCACCTGAACGAGAAGGGCTTCTGGGATGTGATCGAGCACAGCGAGGATCCCATCATTGCCTCCCACTCCAACGCCCGGGGCTTGTACGATCACCCTCGAAACCTGACCGACCGGCAGCTGCGCGCGCTCGCCGAGCGTGGCGGCGTGGTGGGGGTGGTGTTCACCTTCCTGCACGGGGATCCGGCCAGCGTCACGCTGGCCACCGTCCTCGATCACATCGACTATATCGTGGACCGGGTGGGGCCCGACCATGTGGGCATCGGCTCTGACTTTGATGGTCTCTCCAGCGCGCCACCTGCGGGCCTGGAGGACGCCACCTGCTTTCCGCGCATCACCTGCGGCCTGCTGGAGCGGGGGCACCGTGAGGAAGATGTGCAACGCATTCTGGGCGGTAATTTCCTGCGTGTCTTTCGGGCGGTGACCGAGCACACACCGGCGTAGGAAGCCGCCGGGGACGTCAGTCGAGTGAAGTTCTTCGCACGGTTCCGGGGTGAGAGAACCATGACGACCATGTGTTTCGTGGCGGCGGGCGACTCGGGCATCACCCGGCGCGCCAACCGCTGGCAGGGTGTCGCGTATGAACGTCTGTTGCAGGTGATCCGCTCCGGCGACGCCAGGTTCACCAACCGAGCCGTCCCTTCGGCGTGCGGGTGGAGTGGCACCGGGATGGGTATGGGGTGGTGCAGTGGTGAAGAGCATCTGGGGAGGATAGCGATCGATCGTGAGACAATTTGAGGTCCCGTGGGCGGCGTTTTCGACATCGTCACGCGGTTCTGCGCGTGAGGAGACCGGGGAGGTGGGAATGCCCGGCATGCCGGTCTGGGAGACGTGGCACGACGCCGCGGTGAACGGTTGATCTTGTGCTCGCCGCACATGCGAGCGCCGTCATAAAACCGAGTAGGGGAGGGAGACACATGCTCCGCAACGCTACGATGCTTCGAGCGCTGCTGCTGGCGCTGCTGGCGGTGGGCCTGGCGCTGCCCGGGTCGATGGGGACGCCCGCCACGGCGGCCCCGTCGGGAGACACCTTTGTGGCGGCGGTGCGCAACCAGCCAACGACGATGGATCCCGCCATCGGCACGGACAACCCCTCAGGGAAGTTCCTGGTGGCGGCGTACGAGACGCTGGTGCGCAACAAGTTCAAGACGCTGGACGCCCGAAACGTCGAAGGCGTCCTGGCCACGTCCTGGGACATCGCCAGGGACGGCCTGACCTACACCTTCAAGCTGCGCCCCGGCGTGAAGTTCCACGACGGCTCCCCGCTGGACGCGGAGTCCGTCAAGATTTCCATCGAGCGGATGAAGGCCATCAACCTGGGGAACGCCTTCGTGCTCTCCGCCGTCCAGGAGGTCCGCACGCCCGACCCGTCCACCGTGCAGGTCGTCCTTTCCCAGCCCCACGCCGCCTTCCTCCAGGCGCTGAGCACGGTGTACATCGTCAGCGGGAAGGCGGTCAAGGAGAACCAGTCGGGCGGCGACTGGGCCCGGGGGTGGCTGCGCAACCACGAGGCGGGCACGGGACCCTACGCGCTGGCGGACTGGAAGCTGGGGCAGGAGATGACGCTGCGGGCGTTCCAGGACTACTGGCGGGGATGGACGGGGCGCCGGCCCAAGACATTGGTGCTGCGCATGGTGCCGGAGGGCGCCACGCAGCGTCTCCTCCTGCAGTCGCGGGAGATTGACTGGGCGGATACGCTGACCAATGACGACACCTACAAGCTCATGCAGGACAAGAGCTACCGCACCAAGACGGACCCGGGACTGGGCGTCTTCTTCCTGATGATGAACACCACCAAGCCGCCCCTCAACAACGTGAAGGTGCGGCAGGCGCTCATCGCCTCGTTCCCCTATGAGCACATGCTCAAGCAGGTGATGCGCGGCCTGGCCAGCCCGGCCAGCGGATACATGGCGCCCGTGTGGCCGCAGCACGACAAGGGCCCGGAGGGGAAGACCGATCTGGAGCGGGCCAAAGCCCTCCTCGCCGAGGCCGGCCACCCCAGCGGCGGCTTCACCCTGACCGTGGTCTACTTCGCCCCCAACGAGTACCAGGGGCTGGGTTCGCAACTGTGGGGCGCGAATCTGAGGCGGCTGGGGATCGGGATCAAGCTGGAGGCGCTGCCCTGGGTCTCCCTGCTCAGGCGCAAGGATGACACCGGCCCCGACCGGCCGGATCTGGTGTTCTACCAGGTCAGCCCCGTCTACGCGTCACCCGACTCCATGCTGTACCCAATCTTCCACTCCAGGTCCACGCACTGGTCCCACTGGACCTACGCCAACCCCAGGATGGACGAGTGGCTGGAGACCGTCCGCAGCGCCCTGAACCCCGCGGACCAGAGCAAGATCTACCGCCAGATCCAGCAGCAATTGCGCGCGGATGCTCCGGGCATCCCCGTGATGATCTTCAACAACAACAACATCTTCACGCTGCGGGTCAGGAGCGTGGAGGTCCTGCCCACGAACGGGGCCGTGATCGACTACTACACCGTCGAGCTGGGCACCTAACCAGGCGGTCCGGCGCCTCGACACGCCGCCATGGGTGTGCTGCGCTATGTCCTCATGCGCGTGGGGTGGATGGTGTTCGTCTTCTTCGGCATCACCACGCTCACGTTCGTGATCACCAACCTGGTCCCGGCCGATCCCGCCAAGCTCGCCGCGGGCCTGGAGGCCCGCGGCGAGCAGGTGGAGCAGATGCGGCGGCTCATGGGGCTGGACCAGCCGCTCTCCGTGCAGTATGTCCGGTACGTCACCCGACTGCTGCGGGGCGATTTCGGTCTGGACGCCCGCAGCCAGCGCCCCGTCGCGGACCAGCTCCGGCAGTACTT
>JACQTN010000206.1 GCA_016210785.1 Armatimonadota bacterium | reverse complement strand
CTTGTAGATGGTCTTGCGCCGCTCCGGATCCACGGTGCTGCGCGCCTGCTCCAGCAGCGTGTCCACACGCTCGTTCTTGTAGAAGGCTGGCGCCAGGCCGCGCGGCGGCGCGGAGGAGGAGTGGAACTGGCCATAGAGGACCCCGTCGCAGTCCAGCGACGGCCACGCCCATCCCAGCACGAACATCTGGAGCGCCGTACGGTCGGGCGGGGTCACCAGCGTGCGCACGTAGGTCGGCCAGTCCATGGTCCGCACCGACGCCCGCACCTTGACGTTGCTCAACTGGGCGGCGACGGCCTGCGCGAACTGGAAGTCCTGGATGTAACGTCCGGTTGGACTGATCAGCTCCACCTGGAACCCATCTTTGTATCCCGCCTCGGCCAGCAGCTGCTTGGCCTTGCCGCTGTCGAAGGACCACCCGCCCGCCTGCACGGCGTGGTAGCCGAACATGGCCGGGTTGCACGGTGATTCGTTCACGACGCCCAGGTCGAACAGGATGCTGGCCAGGATCGCCTTCTTGTTGATGGCGTAGTTCATCGCCTGCCGCACCTTCACGTCCTTCAGCGGTCCCCAGTTGTTGTTCATGCCGATGAAGATGACCCGGTCGGTGAGGGCCTCCACCACCTTGACGCTGGCGTGGTTGCGCAGCTTCTTCACCTCCGGCGCCGGCGGGAGCATCGCCATGTGCACGTCGCCCGCCAGCAACTGGGTCAGGCGCGTGCCGGCGTCGGGCACGATGCGGAACTCCACGCGCTCGAACGTGGGCTTCTTGCCCCAGTAGTTGGGGTTGCGCTCCACCACCACGCGGTCGCCGCGCACCCACTCCTTGAAGAGATAGGGCCCGGTGCCGGCGCCCGTAGGGTTCAGGCGCAGCCGGTCCTGGCCCAGCCGCTGGCCGGTGGTTGGTGAGATCACGGCCACCTGGGTGGTGGTGATGTTGGCGAGCAGCACCGGGTCAGGCTTGCTCAGGATGAAGCGCACGGTGTTGGGATCGACCACCTCTACCTGCTTGATCGCCGCCACGATGAAGCGGATGGGGACCGTGGTCTTGGGATCGAGCAGGCGGTCGATGGTGTACTTCACCGCCTGGGCGTTGAAGTCGGTGCCGTCGTGGAACTTCACGCCGCGGCGCAAAGTGAAGGTGTAGGTGAGGCCGTCGGGGGAGATACGCCAGGCGGTGGCCAGCTTGGGGATGATCTTGCCGGTCTTGAAGTCGGTGTCGACGAGAGGCTCAAAGAAGTAGTCGATGACGTTGGCGACCGTGGTCGTGGTCTGGCTCGCCGGTTCCAGCGTGTCCATGTCCACGCCGACGGCGATCCGCAGCGTGGCGGGCGGGGCCGGGGCGGCCCGGGCTACGGCCAGTCCCGAGAGGGCGACACAGGCGACGGCCAGCAGCACTACAGTGCGCAGCATCCCGGACATCCATCATCCCTCCCCGTGGGTCAATTCGCTCGGGTTCATTCGGTTGTGGATTTCTCACGTTCCACGCCCGCCCGAACTCTCCTTCGCGGCGGGCGCCGGTGCGCACGGAAAAGTCCTGAGCGAAGCGCGTGCCCGTGCCGCTTGCTCCGCCCCGGCGGGATTGTGCCTGGACACCGCGGAGACTTCTCCCCGCGCGCCGCGCCGGATGTTGCTGGACACCACTCCACACGACGCCGACAAGTGCCGCGCGCGCGCCGCGAAACACCGCGCTCCGGCGCCGCGCCCGACGTCTGGAGGCCGGTTCCAGGAAGGCCGCCGGCGCGTCGCGAAGAGGACAGTGATGCCGTTCATCTCCCGCGCTCTCCGCCTGATCATCGAGTACGTCCTCGAGTTCGAGTTCGGGGGCTTCCTCAAGTCGCGGATCAACCTGCGCGCCCTCGGCCCCCACCGGAGGCTCGGCTGGATCGCCGTCGCGCTGGCCCTGGCGCTGGTGGCCGCCACGCCGCTGCTGTACTACGCGCCGTTTCCCCTGAGCCGTACCGAGTTCCAGGACGCGCGCGACCGCACCTACTCCACGCCCATGGCGGCGGTCTACCTGACGCTGGCGGGCATGGGCACCGGGTGGGGCTTCGTCCTGGCGGGCGCCGCCCATGCCGGCGCAGCCGCCTACGCGGCGGCGGCCCTGCTCTACGTTTATCTGGTCACCGCGGTGGGGTTCGGGCTGGGCCGGTCGCCGTGGCTCGCAATCCCGCCGCTGCTGGTCCTCCCAGTCGTGGCGGCCTCCCCACTCTACCGCCGATCGCCGCGTGCCCGCTTGCTCCTGGCGGCCGCCGCGCTGTTCGGCGCCGACATCGCCCTGCGGACCACGGGGGTGAACCGGCACCTCGGCCCCCTGCGAGGCCTGGGCTGGATTCCCGCCGGGCTGGTGCTGGCCGTCCTGGCCGACGCGCTGGGACGGCGGCGCGCCTGGACGACGCCCGCGCTGGTAGGGCTGGCCTCGGGCGCCACGCTCCTGTTCATGGCGGCGGCCGCCTCGGGCAACCCCAGGGAGGCGGCGGGATGGGCGAACGTGTCGCTGGTCTCCGTGGTCGGGCTGCTGAGCGTGCTGTGGTTCCTGCTGGGCGGCAACCTGGTGGACGGCGCCGCCGCGCTGACGCGCTTCGTGCGCACGGTGCTGCGGGAACTGGTGCCCCGACGCTTCTCCGCCATGGGCGACCGGGTAATCCTGACCGGGCTGGGCGCGATGTTTGCGTACCTGACCTACCGGGCCTGGAAGGCCCAGACCGGCGCCCTCCCGGAGGAGGTGGAGGGCGCATGGGCCATGGGTCTGTTCACCTTCACCATCGCGTGGGACCTGCTCACCAAAACCAGGGACATCCCGGAGGAAGGATGGAAGGGCTGGCCTGCGCCGGGCCCGTTGCTGTTTTATCTGGGCGTGACCCTCATCCTGGTCTCCGCGTTCCACTTTCACATGGTGGGCCGCCTCACGTTCACGCTGCACGAGATGTTCCTGGCCCAGTTGAGCGGCGCCGCGGCGTTGGTCATTCCCTACGTGTTGTACCGCGGGCTCTACTGGCAGCGGTGGGTGGCTCCTCCGCCGAGCGGGCTGGTGCTGCGGGCCTTCCTGCTGGGCGCGGTGGCCTCGCTGCCGGCCTACGCGCTGCGCATGGCATTGCGCCCCGGTGCCGTTGCCCTGTCGGGCCCGTGGATCGCCGTCGTCTCCGGGGCGGCGCTCGGCGCGCTTTCCGCCCTGGCGGTGGCGCTGTGGCCGTGGCTCAGCAGGGCCGACGACGTGCGCGCGCCCGCGGCCGCTGGATCCGCAGCCCCGGCCGCGGCGGGAGGCAGCCCGCGCCTCCGGCCGCTGGACGCGGCGGTGGCCGCCGCCGCGGCCGGCATAGGCCTGGCCGTCTTCTTCCTGGAGGGCGTCTCTATCCACGTCACCACCACCGCCCTCACCCTGGCGGGGAGCCTGTTCAGGCTCACCCCGCTGCGGCGCGCCGCGGTGACGCTGCAGGAAAGCTATCTGTCCACGCGCGAGACGACGACCCCCGAGGTTCTGGTGATCGCGATGGGCGGCACGCTGGCCGTGCTGCTGGCGGCGATGGTGACGACCCGGGGCGCGCGCCCGCGGATCGCGGCGGTTGGGGAGACGCAGGCGGTGCAGGCGGTGGCAACGCGGGCGATGTGGATCGCGGCGGCGCTGGCGGTGCAACTGGCGGCGGAGCTGGCCAACCTGGCGCTTCTCACGGTCCTGCCCGCCGACGGGCCGTGGCTTGTGGTCGCCGCCGCCGTCCCCGCCGTCCCAACCGCGCTGCTGATCTTCCGCGCCGCACGCGACTCGCGAACCGCACCCACGGACGCGGCCGCGGTGGGATGACGGCGCGGCGCGCCGAGAGGTAAGCCCAGGACGGCCACGAACTTGATTACACCGTCCTTTGGCGCGCACCCTTGTGATCGCGCGCCGACCCTGAGCATCGTCCAGCCGGAGGTGCACTGATGAAGAGGATCGGCTTTATCGGCACCGGGATCATGGGCCAGCCGATGGCCACCAACCTGCTGCGCAAGGGGTTTCAGGTGGTCGCCATGGCCCACCGCAACCGCAAGCCCATCGAGGAACTGATGGCGCTGGGAGCAGAGGAGGCGAAGTCGCCCAAAGAGGTAGCGGAGCGCACCGACATGTGCGGCCTGTGCCTGCCCACCTCCAGGGAAGTCGAAGAGGTGATCCTCGGCCCGAAGGGGCTGGCCGAGAGCATGAAGCGTGGCTACGTGATCGCGGACATGGGCACCAGTTACCCGCCCGACACGCGCCGGCTGGCCCCGCGCGTGGTGGAGAGGGGCGGCGAGTGGCTCGACGCCCCCATCAGCGGCGGTCCCAGGGGCGCGGCGGCCGGCACGCTGTGCATCATGGTGGGCGGCGAGGCGTCCACGCTGGAGCGATGCCGGGACGTGCTGGCGGCGATGGGCACCAACATCTTCCACTTCGGCCCCGCTGGCAACGGCCACATGGCCAAGCACATCCAGAACATGATCGGCATCGTCCACCTGACCGCCATCGCCGAGGCGCTGACCCTGGCCGTGAAGTCGGGCCTGAACCCGGAGATGGTCTACCAGGCGGTCAGCGTCAGCGCGTCCAACAGCCCGGGCTTCCAGTTCATGGCGCCGAAGGTCATGAAGCGCGACTTCGAGACCATCGCCTTCCGGCTCGACTTCGCCTACAAGGATCTCCGGCAGGCGACGGCGGCGGCGCGCGAGGCCGCGATTCCCCTTCCCGTGAGCAACGCGGCGATGGAGCTGTACCAGATCGCCCGGGCGCGCGGGTACGGCCATCTGGACGAGACCGCGGTGATCCGGGGGCTGGAGGAGATCCTGGGGATCGAGGTGCGGGGGGATCCGAAGCCGCCGCAGTGACCCCCCTCAAGTCTCCGGTCGGCCCCTGCGAGGCAGCATGGAGGCCGTCGGAGATTCCAGGGGGCCAGTGGCGGGCCGCCGCCGGCGCCGATCAGCGGACAGCCGTCCTCCCGATCCGCACCCCGCCTCGCTCAGCGGGCGGCCGTGACGTAGCGGAGCAGTGCGCCGATCCCTTCGTGGGTGCGGAGCCGGGCGGCCGGCTGTCCGCTCACAATGGAGATCCGGGCCCCGCTGCGGCGGGCGAGCACCGGCAGGACCTGCGGCAGCGCCACCGCCTCTACCGGACTTCCGCAGGTGGGACAATGGGTGATCGGAACCGCGCTGGTGAAGGCGCAGTGTCCGCACTGCCACACCTGACCTGTCACGTCCCTGTCCACCACCAGAATCTGCACCTGCTTGCGGGCCAGCGCGTCCAGCGTGGCGGGCCTGCCCGTGACCGCGCCGCTGCGGCCGGCGGCACGGTCCAGCACCTCGGTCACCAGTTCCTCTTCTCGGCGGTGCTTCCCGGCCAGCGCCACCGGCAGGACGCGGTCGCGGAGTTCCGCGTCGCCGGCATAGCCGGGGAGGTGGACAATCCCCACCACCCTGGCCCGCACATCATCCGGGAGGAGGTCGCGCACCGCGCTGGCGACCTCTTCCGGCCCGCCGATGACCACCCGGTCGATACGACTCTCGCGCACCAGATGCGCGGCCGCCTCCGCCACACCCGCCCAGAACCGCCGGATGTGATCCTCCACCCGCGCCTCGAAGGTGTCGCGCTGCGTGCCGCGGCTCGCGCCCACACCGGTGCCGCGGCTGAAGGTTGGCTGCCGGCCGGCTTTGAACCGCCACGTGCTCGTGTCCAGCACCAGCGCCTCTTCGTCGAGCACCGCAGTCTGGCCGAGGTAGGCCATCAGAATGCGGGCGTGATCCCGAAAGACCGCCAGGACTGCGCAGGGCTCGTACTCGTCCGCCGCCCACAGCAGAGGCCAGACGTCCGGGCGCCCGTACCGGGCGGAGTTGGGCAGCGGCACGGGCAGGAGGTACTCGCGCCACAGGTCGGGTCCGGCGAAGATCGCCAGACCGCGGCCGTTCAGGGCGCGGTGTTCCTCGACAAAACCCAGGATGCGGCGCGCCCCGTTGTCAGCCGCGCGCCGTTCTTCCTTCGGGAGCCCCTCCAGAGTGTCCCGGAGGGCGTTTCGCAGCCAGATACGGTAGGCGGGGTTATTGTCCTGATGCTCGGGCTTCGTGGGATCGATGTCGAGGGCGACCGAAACGATGTCCTTACGGTCGGACTCGATCAGTGGGGAGAGGTCGAGATGCCGCAGCACTGTCGGTCCCCCCTTTCGTAAGAGGCTTACTTGAAGGTTACCCCACCGGCCGCCCGACGCAAACCTCCAACCATGGCCGATGAACATCGAGATCCCTTCCGTTCGTGCGCCGACGCCCTGAGCCAAGGTGCCGACGGGCGGGGCGTTACGTAAGCACCTCCTGGACTTTCCCGATGCTCATGATCTGCGCGCCGCCGGACGGCAGCGAGGGCTGCGCCGGGACCGCCAGGATGATCCCGTCGTAGGGTGCGGTGATCCGCTCCAGGACGTTGCCGAAGACGTCCACCATGGTAACCAGCGGCGTCCCGCCCTTCACGTGCTTCTTCAGCTCGCATCCTTCCTCAAAGATGAGGATGCCGCCCTGGGTGTTGCGGATCGGCTCGTACGCGGTGACGATCCACTCCCTGGGCCGCTTCACCTCGCCGGGGACCATCTTGAAGTACCGCATCACGTTCTCGATGCCTTCCACGATGCTGGTGACGTTCTGGCGGAAGGTCTCGGGCAGCCGGCCGCTGACGCCCCCCAGCTCCAGCGTGATGCCGGGCTTCCCGCTCCGCTCCGCGATGGTCACCATGTCCGCGATGCCGGCCCGCTCGCCCACGCCCTTGGCGATCAACTCCCACCGCGGCCCCATCGCCTTCCCCATTTCCATGCCGGCGTCGCCGTGCAGGATCACCCGCTCCACGCAGTAGATGTTGCTGCCGCCGCTGTGGATGGCCACGACCATGTCCATGCGCGACAGGATCGCCTCGCAAAAAGCGTGCGCCGTGCGCTGCGTCAGGCTCCCCGACGGTCCGCCCGGGTAGAGCCGGTTCATGTCGTAGTCCCAGTCGTCCAGCGGGTTGCCGCGCTTGCGGGCCTCCAGCGCCGGCAGGTTGAGCACCGGCACGAAGACCACGCGTCCAACCAGCCGCCGCGGATCCAGCCGCTCCACCAGCCGGAAGACCGCCGCGGGGCCCTCCTGCTCGTCCCCGTGCACACAGCCCACCACGCCCAGCGACGGGCCCTTGCCGCCGCCCTCCACGGTGATCACGGGGATGGTGATGGGGCTGCCGTCGACGCGCCGCGAGATCACCAGCGACTCGTAGGTCTTACCGCCCTCCTTGCGATGGGTGATCGTCTCCATGCTCGATACTATCCCCCTTCTCCTGACCGTGACGTCTTGACCGTCACTTGATGACGCGGACCTCGCGCGGCAGCGCGCTGAACCGCTCCGCGCCCCGCTCCGTCATGACCACGATCTCCTCCAGCCGCACGCCGAACTCACCGGGCAGATAGATCCCGGGCTCGATGGAGAAGACCACCCCCACCTCCAGCGGCTCGGGGTTGGTGCCGGTGATGTAGGGCGGCTCGTGGTCGGCGAGCCCCAGCCCGTGGCCGGTGCGGTGCACGAAGAACTCGCCGAACCCCGCCTCCTCGATGACCTTCCGCGCGGCGCGGTCCACCTGCCGGGCCGGCACGCCGGGTTTTGCCGCGGCCATCGCCGCCTGCACCGCGGCCTCCACCGTGGCATGCACCTTCTGGTAGCGCGGCGAGGGATCGTCCAACACGGCCATGCGCGTGATGTCAGATGAGTAGTGACCGAGGCGGCCGCCCAGGTCGATGCCCACCGCGTCACCTGCCTGCAGCCGTCGCGCGCCGGTGTGGTGGTGCGGAAAGGCGCCGTTGGGACCCGAGGCGATCAGCGTGAAACACACTTCCTCCGCGCCCGCCTCGCGGAAGGCGGACGCCGCGGCGTCGGCGACATCCAGCTCGGTGGCCCCAGGGCGGCAGGCGCGGAACGCGGCCTCCGTCGCGGCGTCCGCCGTGGCCGCCGACCGGTGCAAGATCTCGATCTCCGCCGGATCCTTTCGCGCACGCATCGGCGCGATCAGATCGGACGCCAGAGCTGGCCGGGCCACCCCCCACGTCTCCATGAGCAGCAGCAGATGGTCGGCCCGCATCGTCTCGCCCGCGGCCAGGCGCCGCGGCGACCGCAGTTTGAGATGTGCCGCGGCCTGGGCCAGCGCTGCCTGGGGCCCGTCGGCGTCGGCGTAGGCAAACAGGGGCAGGGTGGTGTGCACCTTCGCCTGCTCGGCGTTGAGCGATGGAACCAGGAACGCCGCCGCCGCGGGCGTCACCAGCAGGTAGCAGGGACGCTCGTCGGGGATGGGCGTGAAGCCCAGCAGATAAATCAGGTTGTCGCCGGGCGGGATCGCCATGAGATCGGTCCCCATCTCCCCCAGCCGCGCCTGAGCCTGCCGCAGCCGTCCAGCATAGTCAATTTTCATAACGCATCTCCCAGGGTATCATGCGCAGGACCGGCTTCCCACGATGTGTCGGTGCCGGCGCTGCGAGTGGAACTGCGCAGGACCGAGCTCGCGCCGCCGAGTCCGGGCATCACTCGTATGTCGGGCGCCCCCCCCGGTCGCGGGAGGGCAAGACCCTCCCCGCGTCGGACACTTGGAGAAGGGTGGAGTGGCCCAAGGACACTCCACCCAACTTCGACGGGCTAGCAG
>JACQTN010000204.1 GCA_016210785.1 Armatimonadota bacterium | reverse complement strand
TCATGGCGGAGGTGCGGCCCGTGGTGGAGGCGATGCGGAGCAGCGACGTGGGGCCGCCCACGTACTTCGAAATCTCGGTGGCCCTGGCGTTCATGCACTTCGCGCGCGCCGACGTGGACGTGGCGCTTCTGGAGGTGGGGATCGGGGGCCGGCTGGACGCCACCAACGTGGCGGAGCCTCTGATCTCGGTCATCACTCCCATCAGCTTTGACCACACCGACGTGTTGGGCACGACCCTGAGTGCCATCGCCGGCGAGAAGGCAGGCATCATCCGGCCTGGCGGCGTCGTGGTGCTGGCACCGCAGCCTGACGAGGCGCGGGAGGTGATCGCCGCCCGCTGTCGGGAGCTGGGGGCCCGCCTCATCGAGGTCGCGCGCGACGTGCGGTGGGAGCGCCAGCAGGGAGGTCCGGGCGGCCAGCGCTTCCGCGTCATGGGCCGCCGCGGTGCGTACGATGGGCTGCGCCTGCCCCTGGTCGGCGCGCACCAGGTGGTCAACGCGGCCACGGCCGTGGCCGCGGCCGAGGCGCTGGGCGAGGTGGGCCTGCCCGTGGCGGCGGACGCCGTGGCCCGCGGGCTGGCCGCCGTGCGGTGGCCGGGGCGGGTCGAGGTGCTGCGGCGGCGCCCCACGGTGGTGCTGGACGTGGCCCACAACCCCGCCGCCATCGCTGCGCTGCGCGATGCGCTGGTGGAGTGTTTCCCCGGGCGGAGGATCCTGCTGTTGTTCGGTATGCTGAGCACCAAAGACTATCGCGGCGCCGCGGCCATCATCGCGCCCATCGCCGACGCCATCGTGGTGACGACGCCCGACCATCCCCACGCATTGCCGGCGGCGATCCTGGCCGATGCGGCGCGCGGGATGTGCCCGCGCGTGGAGGTGGTGGAGAGCCGCCTGGCCGCGCTGGATCGCATCCTCCGTCTGGCCCGGCCGGAGGACGTGATCTGCGTCACGGGGTCGTTCTATCTGGTGGGGGAGCTGCGTCCGGTGCTGCGCCGGCGCCGGCGGGCAGGCACACCGATCACGGCATAGCTCGGATCCACCGTATGGATTTCTTGGGGTGGTCTGGGGTGGGGGCCAGGCCGGTCCTGCGCTTGGTCTGTGGTAGAGCAAGGAAATGCATCAGGGTGCAGCGAAGTACCAGGGTGCCTCGGAAGATCCCTTCTGCGGGTGCTCAATCCCCAGGCAGGTAGATGATGCAGGTTTGCGGGCGGGAGGGCTACGAAGCTGTGCCGGAAATGTACCGAGAGCGAAACACCTCGAGGCCAGGTGACTGGGGTTAGGCAGGGGCCGTGTGGGTAGACCTTGTGGTCGAAGAGATCCTCCGGGAGGCGCCGTCGCACCGCCACGTGGTGAACGACGCGAAGACACCCTCCGGGCACATCCATGTGGGCGCCCTGCGCGGCGTCCTGCTGCACGACTGCGTGACCCGCGGTCTCCGCGACGCCGGCGCCGACGTGGAGTACATCTATGGCTTCGATGACTACGATCCCATGGACGACCTGCCGGTCTACCTGCCGCGGGACTACGAGCGGTACCTGGGCGTGCCGTTCTGCAACGTGCCCGCGCCGGAAGGGGGTGGGGAGAGCTACGCCCGCTACTACGCCCAGGAGTTCATCGATGTGTTCACGCGGCTCGGGGCCACGCCCGGCGTCTACTGGACCAGCGATCTGTACCGCTCCGGGCGGTTCAACGAGGCCATCCGCATCGCGCTCGACCGCGCCCAGGAGATCCGGGAGATCGATCGGGAGATCCGCGGTTCCCGTGGGCTGGAGGGCCGCTATCCCCTGCACGTGATCTGCCAGCAGTGCGGCCGCATCGGGACCACCGCCGTGGTCGCGTGGGATGGCCGGGAAGTGGAGTACGAGTGCCGGCCCGACCTGGTGCGGTGGGCACAGGGGTGCGGCCACCGCGGCCGCACCGCGCCCTTTGACGGGCACGCCAAGCTGCCCTACCGCGTGGAGTGGGCGGCCAAGTGGTTCGTGCTGGGCGTGACGGTGGAGGGGGCGGGCAAAGATCACTTCACCCGCGGCGGTACCCATGACGTGGCCAGTGCCTTCTGCACGCGCATCTTCGGCGCGCGCGTTCCGCACCCCATCCCCTACGAGTTCTTCCTGTACGGCGGCAAGAAGATGAGCAGTTCCAGGGCGGTGGGCGCCTTCGCCCGGGACCTGGCCGAGGCGATGCGGCCCGAGTTGCTGCGCTTCCTCATGGTCCGGCCGCATCCGCGCAAACAGATCGACTTCGACCCGGCCGGCGACACGATCCCGCGCCTGTACGACGAGTACGACCGGGCCGCCGAAGCCGCCCAGGGCGAGGCGGAGGATCGGGATCTCGCCCGCACCTTCTACTTCTCCCGCGTCGCCGGCGACCCGCCGCGCGGCTTCCGGCCGCGCTTCAGCAAGGTGGCGTTCCTGATTCAGATGCCCACGGTGGACGCGCGGCGGGTGCTGGAGCGGGACAAGGGCGCGCCGTACACGGCCGAAGATGAACGCGAACTGGAGCAGCGCATCTCCGACGCCCGGCGCTGGCTGGAGCGCTTCGCTCTGCCGCCGGCTCGCTTCACCCTGCAGGCAGAGCTGCCCGAGGCGGCCCGCGCGCTCACCGACGCGCAGCGGCAGTTCCTGCGCCGGCTGGCGGAGATCGTCCAGGCGGAGGCGTGGGAGGGCGAGCCGCTCCACACCCGCATCCACGAGCTGAAGGAAGAGATGGGCCTGACCCCACGGGAGGCGTTCGGAGCGATCTACCTGATCGTTCTCGGCAAGGACTCGGGGCCGCAGGCCGGGTGGTTCCTGGCGACGCTGGACCGTGAGTTCGTCATGCGCCGGCTGCGGGAGGCCTCCGCGGCGCCGGCCAGCGCGGGGGAATGATCCGCGGAGTGAGCGAGCGCGCTCGACAGCAGCGGATGGAAGGAATGTCGAACGTGATGCGCGCGGCATGGCCCGCGCCGCGCGCCGTCGGCGGACGAGGGAGATGTGGGAGAGGCCAATGCCTTCCCGCACACGCCAGGGCCGGACACGGTACACTGAAGAGGTAGGAGATCTCACGAGGAGGAGATCGTGGTGAAGCCATACCCACAGGCCCGCATCCGCAACGTCGCCGTGATCGGCCACGGTGGCACCGGCAAGACCTCCCTGGTGGAGGCTGCCCTCTTCGCGACCAAGGCCATCGACCGCCTGGGCCGCGTCGATGAGGGGACGGCCACCACCGACTTCGACCCGGAAGAGGTCCGCCGCAAGCACACCGTCAACCTGGCCCTGGCGCCGCTGGAGTGGGCCGACCACAAGATCAACATCGTGGACGCCCCGGGCTACCCCGATTTCATCGGCGAGGTGGTGTGCGCGCTGCGGGTGGCCGAGGCCGCGATCGTGGTGGTGGACGGCGTGGCGGGCGTCCAGGTGCAGGCGGAGAAGGGCTGGGCGATGGCCGCAGAGGCCGGTCTCGCCCGCATGGTGGTGATCAACCGGCTCGACCGCGAGAACAGCAGTTTCACCCGCATCCTGGAGAGCCTGCAGGGACGCCTGCCCGGCCACATGGTGCCGGTCCAGATCCCCATCGGCGCCGAGGGCAACTTCCGCGGCGTGGTGGACCTGCTCTCCATGAAGGCGTTCGGGCAGGACGGCAATCCGGGCGAGATCCCCATGGAGGTGGCGGAGGATGCCAGAGCATGGCGGGATCGGCTGGTGGAGGCCGCGGCCGAGTGCGACGACGCCCTGGTGGAGAAGTATCTGGAGGGAACTGATCTGACGCCGCAGGAGGTCGTGGAGGGTTTGCGCAAGGGCGTGCAGGCCGGCCAGGTGGCGCCCGTGCTGTGCGCCTCCGCGGTGAAGGGGATCGGTGTGGCGCCGCTCCTGGACACCATCGTCTCGCTGGTGCCGGCGCCCGACGTCGCCGCGCCAAAGGGAAAGCACGCGCGCACCGGGGAGGCCATGACGCTCAAGTCGTCGCCGGACGGGCCGCTGGCGGCGCTGGTGTTCAAGACCATGGCCGATCCCTACGTGGGCAAGCTTTCCTACTTCCGCGTCTACTCCGGCACGCTACCCGCCGACTCCCAAGTGTACAACGCCAGCAAGGACAAGATGGAGCGGGTGGGGACCGTCTTCCACCTGCGGGGCAAGCATCAGGAACCCACCAACCAGGTGGTGGCGGGCGACATCGGCGCCGTGGCCAAGCTGGCAGAGACGGAGACCGGCCACACGCTGTGCGCCAAGGACCACCCCGTCCTTCTGGATCCCATCAACTTCCCCCGGCCCATCATCGCCATGGCGGTGGAGCCCAAGAGCAAGGGCGACGAGGACAAGATGGGCCAGGCGCTGCACCGGCTGACGGAAGAGGACCCCACCTTCCACGTGCACCGCGACACGGAGATGAAGCAGACGGTCGCCTCAGGCATGGGCGAGGCGCATCTGGAGATCATGATGGAGCGCCTCAAGCGCAAGTTCGGCGTGGACGTCACGCTGACCCTCACCCGCGTGCCGTACCGCGAGGCCATCAGGGGCACGGCCAAGGACCAGGGCCGCTACGTCCGGCAGTCCGGTGGACGCGGCCAGTACGGCGTCTGTTTCCTGGAGGTGGCGCCGCTGCCGCGTGGATCGGGGCTGGAGTTCGTGGACAAGATCGTGGGCGCCTCCATCCCCAACCAGTTTATCCCGTCGGTGGAGAAGGGCGTGAAGAGGGCATCGGAGGAAGGCGTGCTGGCAGGCTACCCGATCGTGGGCGTGCGGGTCACGCTCTTCGACGGCAAGCACCACCCGGTGGACTCCTCCGACATCGCCTTCCAGATCGCCGGCTCCATGGGCTTCAAGGAAGCGGTGCAGCAGGCAGGGCTGGCGCTGCTGGAGC
>JACQTN010000201.1 GCA_016210785.1 Armatimonadota bacterium | reverse complement strand
GTCGTGGGGCGTGCTGATTGCCGACGCCTTTCAGCACATGCAGAGCTATCCGTACCTGATCATGGTGCCGTGCGCCGCGCTGTCGCTCACGATCCTGGCCCTCAACTTTTTTGGCGAGGGCCTGGCGGAGGCGATGGATCCCCGGTTCCAGCGCGCGTGAGCGGGCCGGGCAGCGGCGCGGACAGGCATGAGCGCGGGCAGAGGGAAGTAAGAAAGTTCGGGCAGATCGACGCGGTGAAGGGGGGACGCAGAATGCACAGGAGAATCGCTGCCGGGATCGCCGTCATCGCCATCGCCGTCACGCTGCTGGGGGGCCTGGCGACCACCAGCGCGCAGGCGCCCACGGTCTTCCGCTACGCCCTGCTGGGGGAGCCGCCCCACATCGACCCGCACCGGTCGGCGGACTTCGGGTCGGGCACTGTCACGCCGCAGGTCTACACGCCGCTGGTGACGCTCGATGAGCGCATGCGGGTCGTGCCGCTGGCGGCCCAGAGTTGGACCGTGTCCAGGGACGGCCTGGTTTACACCTTCCGGCTGCGCGACAACATCTACTTCCACAACGGGCGCAAGGCCGACGCCAACGACGTGAAGTACTCCCTGTCGCGGCTGGCATCGCCGGAGTCTCGCTCGCCCAACGCCCGTCTCCTGGTCTCAGACGTGATGGGGTACGACGAGGTCAACAAGGGCCAGGCCAGGGAACTGTCAGGGGTCCGGGTGATCGACCCGCTCACGGTGGAGATCCGCCTCACCTCGCCGCCGCGGGGCGACCTGCTCGTGCGTCTCACCCACGTGTCCACGGCGTTCGTCGCCCGCGAGGCGGTGGAGCGGGGCGGCGCGAACTGGGCGGAGACTCATCCCATCGGCACGGGGCCCTGGAAGGTCAAGGAGTGGATCCACCGCTCGCGGGTGGAGTATGAGGCCTTCGACCGGTACTTCGAGGGGCGGCCCAAGGTGGACCGGATCGTCATGCCCATCGTGCCGGAGCCGGCCACGCAACTCGCCATGTACCAGAACGGCGAGCTAGACACGGTCCTGGTGCCGCTGGGCGACTATCCGCGTATCAGGAACGATCCTCGGCTCAGCAAGGACATGAAGGAGTGGGAGCGGTCCCAGACGCAGTTCCTGGTGCTGAACCCGCGGGTGTACGCGCCGTTCCGTGACATCCGGGTGCGCCAGGCCTTCGCCCACGCCATCGACAAGGTCAGGGTCATCAACCAGGTCTTCCACGGTCTGTACATCCCCGCGGCCGGCATGCTGCCCCCCGGCGTCCTGGCCCACGATCTCAAGCTCAAGGGGCTGGACTACAACCCGGGGCGGGCGCGGGAGCTGATGGCCGAGGCCGGATATCCGGGCGGGCGCGGCCTGCCCACCCTGCTGATGGCGGTGAACCCCGTGACCGCGGACTACCGGATGATGACCGAGCCCATCGCCGCCATGCTCAAGGACTCCCTGGGCGTTAACATCCAGGTGCAGCTCCAGGAGTTCGCCAGCTTCACCGCGGCGATGAACCGGCGCGACGTGCTACCCTCGTTCATGACGGGGTGGAGCGCCGTGAACCCCGATCCCAACTACTTCCTGGAGCTGTGGCTGCACACCCAATCGGCCCTCAACCGGCCCAACTACAACAACCCGGCCTTCGACCGGCTGATCGACCAGGCCAACGCCGCCACCGACCGCGTGCGCCGCATCGCCTTCTACCAGCAGGCGGACCGCATGGTGGCCATGGAGGCGCCGCTGATTCCCGTCATGTACACGAAGTTCGTCTATCTGCTAAACCCTCGCGTGAAGGGTCTGAGGACTTTTTCCCTCACGCTGGGATTCATGCCGTTCCGGTGGATTGAGATTACGCGCTAGCCTATTAAGGTGGGGTGGAGTGTCTTTGCGCCACTCCACCCCTCACCAAGTGTCCGACGGGGGGAGGACCTTCCCCTCCCCCCAGTCCCCCCACCCGCGATGGTGGGACGTCCGACAGGTGGGTGATGCTCGGGCTCGGCTCAGCCGGCCCTGCGCATGAATGACGCAAACGTTGTTTGAGACTCGCGCCTGGTCGCGCGCATGTCGTGATGCGAGGGAGAGACGTGGACGAGACGCTGCGCAACATCGGAGAGAATCTTGACCGCCTCTGCACGGTGACCGTGCGGCCGCAGGGGACCGGCCAGGCAGTGATCCGCCACCTGTACGACGCGGCGCGGGAGAAGCTGCGCGACCCGCTTACCATGCTGGCCGCGCAGCGGCTGCTCGGCGTGTTGCGTCCGGGCGAGGCGGTGATGATCGCGACGGGGGCCGGCATCGAGGACTTCCTTCCGGCCGGGGAAACCGACGGCCCCCTGGGCGCGGCGGCCATGGCCTGGGCGCTGGCCAACGGCGCGGGCGCCATCCCGGTCTTCGTCACCGAGGCGGAATACGTGGAGAACGTGGCGGCCACCGCGCTGGCGGCGGGACTGGGCCGGCGCGACTTCGACGCGGCGCGCCGCGTGCCGGGGACGTGCGTGGTGCTGCCGTTCCCTGCGGACGACACAGCAGAGCCCGTGGCCCGCCAGTACGTCGACCGGTACCAGCCCCAGGCGATCATCGCCATCGAGAAACTGGGACCCAATGCCGTTGGCGTCGCGCACACGGCCACCGGGCTTCCGACGGGCAAGTCGCGGGCGAGGGCGGAGGCGATCTTCGACCTTGCCGCCTCCTGCGACATCCTCACGGTCGGGATCGGCGACAACGGCAACGAGATCGGTTGCGGCACGGTTATCGACGCGGTCCG
This sequence comes from Armatimonadota bacterium, assembly GCA_016210785.1. Classification (GTDB taxonomy): domain Bacteria; phylum Sysuimicrobiota; class Sysuimicrobiia; order Sysuimicrobiales; family JACQTN01; genus JACQTN01. The sequence continues at coordinate 3,630 of JACQTN010000201.1, read as the reverse complement.
CAAGTACAAGGAGCACGGAGCGGTCTGCCGTTGTCCCTGCGGCCAGGGCATCGCCACGCGCGTGGCGACCGACGTGCTGGTGCTGGCGGGGACCTCCAACTGGGGCGGCTACGGTGTGGCCGCAGCGCTGGCCGCGTCCCTGGGGCGGCCGGAATTGCTGCACAGCGCAGACGTGGAGCGGTTCATGCTCCAGGAGTGCGTGCGCACGGGGGCGGCGGACGGGTCCTCGGGGCGCCACACGCTGAGCGTCGATGGCACGCCGGGGATCGTGCAGACCTCCATGCTGGAGATGATGCGGGCGGTGATCACCATCGGGCTGCAGCCGCCGCGAAAGCGGCCGTTCTGACGCGCCATCCGATTTCGATGTTCGGCCCGGTTCCGTGACCATATCTCAGGTCAGGAACTCATTTCGGAACCGGCTTCAGAACCGGCACCCCGGGTTTCACCGGGATTGCTGAGCCGGACGGAGGCGGACAATGCCAGACAAAGATGCTGAAGCGTGGATCCGGGCCCTGGAGGGGAGGTACCGTTTCACCGGCTGGGGCGGCTCTCCGACCGACTCTATCTTGCAGAACGATCCCGCGTTCCTGAGATTCCACAATACTCTGAAAGCTCGAAACCCCGAGGCCTCGCTGAGCCTGGTGCTGAAGCCGCCTGACGAGAAGAACCTGATTGGGACCATGGCCATCGGCGATGGCACCCCGTATCAGATCGAGCTGCGGGCTCCCACCGACCGCGGCGTATCTGGCCTCATTGACGATGGCCATGGCGCCATGAAGTTTTCGGTCGATGGCGGCCGAGGGCGTCTCAGATTCACGTTCTGGTCGGCGAAGACTCCCGATCAGCCACTGTATTACGATGTCATCCGCTGTCAGTTCCAGCGCGAACACAGAGACGCCGGCACATTGGACACTGAGCAGGTATTTCTGGATCGGAAGAGCAGATTCACCTTTCGATATCCGGAGGGCTGGAAGGTCGAGAAGAATCGTCTGGGACTGCGGCTCATGCCGGACTGGGACTTCGGTGACCAGTTCATCCAGATCGTCACCGTCGAGGCGGGTGGCAGCCAGCACCCCGACTCGCCGGGAATCCTCGAGCAACTTGAGCAGTTGATGGTGGAGTCACAACCCGGTCTTGGCCAGCCGGAGCGCGTGGGAGAAATTGGGCCAGCGGAGGCATTTGGCAAGATCGGCGTACTCATCAACTGGGATCGTGTAAGGACAGGAGAAAACGCGAGTCCGATACGGGTGTTTGCGGTTATGCATGAGGGGGCCGCTATTGCGCTTTGGGCAACGGGAACCGCGACGCATGTTGCGAAGCGCGATGCGGACGTTAAGGAACGGGATGAGTTGCTCCGTAAGATTTTCGCGACCTTCAGTGGCGGCAGGCCCAAGCCGTCTGTCAGGCGGCGGCAGCCCGCGCCGGCCGGGTCTGAACCGCGCACCGAGGAGCCGAAGGCTCAGCCACGGATTCGGTACAGGTTGTGCGGCGTGTGCGGTGGGCTGGGTAAGGTACGCTGCTCTTCGTGCGGTGGCAGTGGATATCACACTCGATCGGGGACGCGCACACGGTGGGATAACAGCGTGGAGTATTACCAGGAGCAGGTGCCCTGCTCCAGTTGTGTGGGCGGGCGCACCATGTGTATGAGGTGCAGCGGTGTGGGACAGGTACCAGAGTAATCTCATCGGAAGCCGGGCCCCCATCGGGTGGCGCTGAAGACCGGCGACGTGGACAGGCACTTCACGCGAAGGAAGCGGGCGCGAAGATCCTGGAGGAGCCTAAGGACCAGTTCTACGGGGACCGCTGTTACGGGGCCGAGGACTCGGAAGGGCATCACTGGTTTTTCGCCCAGCACGTGAGAGACGTGGCGGCGGAGGACATGAAGCCGCCGGCGTAGCGTTGGCGACGACCAAGTAGCTCTTTGAGAGGTCAAGATTGAATTGAGCCGGGAGATACGGCTAGCGGCGAGTGCGCCGGGTCAAGCTCCGCGCCCAGTGCCGTGCCAGCCAGTCTTCGCTGTTGCGGCCCGTCAGGCCGGGGTCGGCACCCATGCCGAGCGACCGGAGGCGAGGCTGTTCCAGGGTGCGCAGGTACTGTTCCAGCGCCTCCCGCACGACCGCCGCCTGGGAACGCCTTGTCCGCCGGGCGGCCTCCTTGACCGCCTGGTGGAGATCTGGGGGAAGGTACAGTGTGGTCTTGTTCACGCCTCGATCATACCATAGTCTCCTCCGGAACTACGGCTATGAGTGCTCGCGGTGCCAAGTCGGCGTTCCGCTGTTCTCACTGTTGGCGCGATATCAGGACCTGTGAACGCCAACGCATGGCGTGCTTGTGCCAGGCAGGAAGACGCAGGCCGACGCGGAAATCTCAACCCGAAAGTGGGGTTCGGTGCGAAGACACGATTGACGCTCCGGCTGACTCGCCGTACTGGACCGCGCGCGAACACGGCACGGCAGCCTAACATGCGAGTGGAGCCGACGGCGGTCAGCCCTATGACAGAAGTCCGGCACTGAGCCGCCGGCGGCTCACTCGCTATCCGTTAGGGGGTAACGCACCGAGGTGGTATCATAGGGGCATGAAGAGATCGGCACGAGAACTGTATGAAGAAGCCATGCGGCTCGATCTGGAGGAGCGCGCTGCCCTGGCCGGGCTCCTGATCGAGAGCCTCGACCCCGAGTCAGAGGAAGGGGCGGAGCAGGCATGGGTGGCCGAGATCGAGCGTCGCATGGAGGAGCTTGACTCCGGCGCCGTCCAAACCATCCCTTGGGAGGAGCTGAGAGCGAGACTCTACGGCAGCGGACGTGCCCCGGGCCGCCGTTAGGTTTCACCCGGCCGCCGCCGCGGAGGCAGAAGCAGCCTACCAGTGGTATGCGGAGCGCAGTTCAGCGGCGGCGCATGGCTTTCGGGAGGAGTTGCGGCATGCCGTTGAAGCGGTGGCCGAGGCGCCGGAGTGATGGCCGCGGTATGGGGTGCGCGCTCGGCGCTACGTTTTCCCACGGTTTCCCTTCAGCCTGGTGTACCGGCTCCGCGACGGCGAAGTCGAAATCGTTGCGGTAGCCCATGGCAAGCGTAGGCCTGGCTACTGGCAGAAGCGGACGCAGCACGCCCCCTAACTTCGCGCTGCAGCAGACCGCGTGCTCGCGATGCTCGCACCTCGGCCGCTGAGCGCGAGCGTTAGGCAGGCGCGGCGCGTATCGTGTACACTGGCCTCCGGAGGGAGAGACAATGATGCGAACTGTTGAAGCTGTGATCGATGAGCAGGGAAACGTACGCCTACTGGAGCAGGTGCGTCTCCCCGCAGCGCGACGGGCGCTCGTGACGATCCTGGAGGAACGTCCAGTGGCAGGCGCAGCCGAAAGTGCACTGCTGAGTGAGGCGGCGCTTTCTGAGGACTGGAATCGTCCGGAGGAGGACGAGGCCTGGTCGCACCTGCAGCAGGCACGGTAGTCTTGGTCCGCTTCCCATTCTCGGACCTGTCGCAGACGAAACTGCGCCCAGCAGTGGTGCTTGCTGACGCTGGCCGGGGCGACTGGATTCTGTGCCAGGTGACGAGTAAGCCCTACGGCGACACCCGGGCAATCAAACTTGAGGACACCAGCTTCGCCACTGGGTCACTACGAGTCACGAGCC
>JACQTN010000210.1 GCA_016210785.1 Armatimonadota bacterium | reverse complement strand
GCGATGGTGGGGTCCTGCCACTTCTCCATGTAGAGGAACATCTCGATGGGCAGCGTGTTGTTCTCGCCGCGCACCAGGAAGATCGAACTCTCCACCTGATCGAAGGAAACGATGAAGGCCAGCAGAGTGCTGACGATGAGGCCGGAGCGGATCTGGGGAAAGATGATGCGCCGCAGGACCGTCGGTCCCGAGGCGCCCAGGTCGAGCGCCGCCTCCTCCAGCGCGGGGTCGAGTCCCACCAGGTTGGCGGCCAGGATGTTGATGACGAACGGCAGCACCACGATGACGTGGGCCAGCACCAGGGGGATCACGCCGCCCTGCATCCCCAGCCGGGCGAAGAAGATGAACCACCCCACCCCCAGCACGATCTTGGGCATCACGATGGGGGAGAGGAGAAACCCGCGCAGCAGGTCCTGGCCGCGGAAGCGCGCCCGCACCACGGCCAGCGCGCACAGGAGCCCCGCGGCCAGCGCGATGGCGGTGGCGGCCAGTGCCACGTAGACGCTGCGCACGAAGGCGCCGCGAAACTCCGGCTGCTGCAGCAGGTGGCCGTACCAGCGCAGGGAGAAGCCGGGCGGTGGGAACGCGCCATAGGCCACGCTGCTGAAGGAGTAGAGCACCACGATGACCAGCGGCAGCAGGACGAACCCCACGCCCAGCGCCAGCGCCGTCCGCAGGAACGCATCCCGCAGCCGCCCGGCGCGGGTCTCGCGCGCCTCCGCCCGCAGCTCACGCTCCCCGACCGCGACGGTGGTCATACGCCGGGCAGCCGCCTGATGACGGCGTTCAACGCCCGCACCGCCAGAATGGACAGCACCAGCAGCACGAGGCCCGCCACGGCGCCCGCCGGCCAGTTGATCTCCACCGTGCTGTTGTAGACCGCCAGCGGCAGCACCTGGACCCGGCCGCCGCCCAGCAACTGGGGCGTCACAAACGCGCTCAGGGACAGGGTGAAGCAGATGAGCGCCGCGGCCACCACGCCGGGCATGGTGAGGGGCAGCGTGATGTGCGTGAAGGTGTCCCACCAGCCCGCGCCCAGGTCGCGCGCCGCCTCCTTCAGCGTGAGGTCCAGCTTCCCCATCACGCTGTACATGGGGAAGATGGCGAACGGCAGGAAGATGTGGGTCAGGCTGATGACGACCCCCGGCATGTTGAACAGCAGGGTGAGCGGGGTCTCGATGACGCGCGCCGCCCGCAGCAGCGTGTTGACCAGCCCCTGGTTCGCCAGCAGGATGAGCCAGCCGTAGGTGCGCACTACCACGCTCACCATCAGCGGCGAGAAGAGCAGGAGGGCCAGCGCAGCGCGGACGCCCGGCCGGGCCACCCGCGTGTGCAGCGCGTACGCCACCGGGTAGGCGACGAGGATGGTCAGGGAGGTGACGATCACGGCGAGCTGCAGCGACCGGCCGATGATGCGATAGGAGAACGGGTCGGTGAAGAACTCGACGTAGGTCGCCAGTGTCCACACCGGGATGATCCGGCCGTCCCGGAACAGGTGGAAGCTGTTGAGGAAGTAGACGCCAAGCGGCACCACGTAGAACAGGGCCATCAGCCCCAGCGCGGGCGCGAGCAGGCCCCAGAGGAGCGTGCCCTGGATTCTCACGGCGCGTCCTGGTTCACGGTCCGCCTCCCGCGCCCGGAGCAGCGGCCTCCGTGGGAACGAGCACGGCCTGCATCGGATCCCAGCCCGCAGCCACCTCCTCACCCACCTGGAAGAGCGGCGCGCCGTTCAGGTACGGGACCGCCGCGTGCAGGCGGACCGGCCCCGCGGCCAGCCGGTACTTGACCATGGACCCAGAGAAGGCCCAGTCTTCCACCCGCCCCCGGAAGGCGTTGGGCAGGTCCGCGGCGGCGCCGATCTGGATCCGCTCCGGCCGCACGCACACCGTCAGCGTCTGTCCGATCTGCTCCCAGCCCGCCCGCCGGGCTCGCACCACCACGCCGCCGGCGCGCACGGCCACGGTATCGCCGTCGGTTCCCTGCACCACGCCGTCGATCAGGTTGGCGTCGCCGATGAAGTTGGCCACGAAGCGGTTGCGCGGCCGCTCGTAGATCTCCATGGGCGCCCCCACCTGGTGCAGGATGCCGCTGTCCATGACGCCGACGCGGTCGCTCATGGCCAGCGCCTCGCCCGGGTCGTGGGTCACGGAGACGAAGGTGGTGCCCAGCTCGCGCTGCAAGCGCTTCAACTCCTCCTGCATCTGCAGCCGGAGCTTCAGGTCCAGCGAGCTGAGCGGCTCGTCCAGCAGCAGCACCCGCGGCCGGTTCACCAGCGCCCGAGCCAGCGCCACGCGCTGCTGCTGACCGCCCGACAGCTCGCTGATCTTCCGCCCGGCCAGGCCAGGCATCTGCACCAACTCCAGCGCCTCCCCCACGCGCTGGCGGATCTCCTCCTCCGGCAGACGCTTCATGCGCAGGCCGAAGGCGACGTTCTCGAAGACGGTATAGTGGGGGAAGAGGGCCAGCCGCTGGAACACCATGTTGGTCGGGCGCCGGTTGGGAGGGGTGCGCCCCATGGGGGTGCCGCCGATGGCCACCTCGCCCTCATCGGCGTGTTCGAACCCGCCGATCACGCGCAGCGTGGTGGTCTTGCCGCACCCGGAGGGTCCCAGGAGAGAGAAGAACTCGCCGCCGCGGATGACGAACGAGACCGACCGAACCGCTACCACGGCGCCGAAGCGCTTGGTGATCGCCCGGACCTCCACTTCCGCGCCGCGCGAGGGGGCGTCAGGCGCCATGCCGCCACCGCCAGGCGGTCACATCCGGGACTTGACCTCGCGCTCCCACCGCCGCCGCCAGTCGCTGGCCTTCTCGCCCATGAGCTTCCAGTCCAGCCACAGCGCCTTATCCAGCAGCTTGGGCGTCATGATCTGCTCCTGCTGCGGCATCGCGGCGCCGGCCACGCCGGGCACGCGGAAGGTCAGCCGCGCGTAACGCGCGTTGGTCTCCGGTGACAGCAGGTCGTTGATGACCGACTCTGCCGCCGCGATCTGCTCCGGCGAGCTGCCCTTGACGATGCACAGGTAGATGGGGAAGGCCACCACGCCTTCCTTCGGCGCCACGAACCCCAGCGGCGCGCCCTCCAGTTCCCAGAATTTGAAGATGGTGGCGAAGAAGGGGCCGAACAGCGCCTCGCCGCTGACGATCAGGTTCTTGAGCGCGTCGTTGGTGGTGATCAGGGCGCGCAGGTTCTTGGCGTTCTCCGCCCACACCCGGAAGCCGGGGTCGATGTTCTGCTCGTTGCCCCCGTTAAGGCGCGCGGCCAGCACCACCGGGATGAAGTTGTTGTCGAACATGGCCACCTTGCCCCGCCACCGGGCGTCCCACAGGGCGGTCCAGGAGTCGGGCGGGGTGCGCATCTGGGTCTTGTTGTAGATCAGGCCCAGCGCGCTGATGGAGTGGCCGATGCAGACGTTGCCGGGCCGGCGCAGCGACGGGTGCACGAGGCTCATGTTGGGGATGCGCGCGGGGTTGAGCGGCAGCCACATCTCGTCGGACTCGCCCCGGTTGGCGAAGTCCACGTTGAAGAACCCGAAGTTGATCAGCGGGGCGTTGGGGTTGGCCTGCCGCGCCGCCAGCATCTTGGGGTACATGATGACGTTAGTGGTCTCGGTGATCTCGATCTCCACGCTGGGGTTGGCGCGCGTATGGCGGGCGGCGGCTTCCTTGGGCGCCACTGCCGGGTTGGCGCCGGCGAAGACCAGCTTCGAGTCCTTCATCCGGGGCGCCGCCGCCGCGGGCGGCAGCGACGCCGCGGCGGCCATCAAGGCAATGATGAGCAGGCCTGTCCAGCGAAAGCGGAACCACCCTGCGCGAGTCCTTCGCATTTCCGTCCCTCCCAGGTTGCCGGAGTGTACGAATGCCGCGACCCACGAGCGTTGCACCTGGTAAGGCAATTTCGAATCGGCGGATCTTCCTCCTGCCGCGTCTTTGCGGAACGGGAGCGGGCCGACACGGGCAGGCCGGCGCGGCCCGGGCAGCAGGGAGAGCGCTGTCCTCTCTTGAAGGACGTGGGGAGTGGGACCTGGCCGGCCGCCGCCGGCACGGGGACGGCGGGCAGCGTTGTGGCGTCCGCCAGGCCTGAGTGCTGAGGAGGGGAACGGATGCCAGAGACGTTTGAGATCGGCACGGTGCGGTGCGAACCGGGAACCCGCGCCACCGGGTACATCGAGAGCGTCTACCTGCGTGACGCCAGCCAGGTGCGAATCCCGCTCATCGTGCTGCACGGGAACGGACCCGGCCCGGTGCTGTGGGTGGGGGCGGCGGTGCACGGGAACGAGATCCCCGGCTGGGAGGTGATCCGCCGGCTGACGCGGGAGGTGCTGGATCCCCGCACGCTGCGGGGCACGCTGGTGGCGGCGCCGGTGCAGAATCCCCTGGGCTACATGGAGTCCTCCCGCCTGACGCCCCAGGACGGCATGGACATCAACCGCATTTTCCCCGGCGACCCCAACGGCAGCCTGACGCAGCGGCTCGCCCACGACCTGTTCCACCAGGGCCTGGCGCGGGCGGACGCGGTCCTGGACATCCACTCCAATGCCCCGTCCGCGGTTTCTTTCAACATTGTGCGCAGCGGGGGAAAGGGACCCCAGTGGGAGGCCCAGTTTGCGCTGGCCGAGGTATTCGGCATCAGCATCGCGGTGAGCCCCGTGGGCGAGGCCGCGATTCGGGGTGGGACGCTGCACGATGCGGTCGTGGCCGCGGGCAAGCCCGCGCTGACCGTGGAGCTGTCGGGCGCCCACTTCTGGGAGGAGCCCTCGGTGCGGGCCGGGGTCAG
>JACQTN010000209.1 GCA_016210785.1 Armatimonadota bacterium | reverse complement strand
CCTCGAGGCCATCCTTGCGAACATCGAGCGCATCGCGGTGAGGGCTTCCAAGAGGTAGTTGCGACTCCGCCGGATCGGCCGGGAGGTCACGATGCCCGGGATCGGCGCTGCGCTCAGTTTTCTCAACAGCCTCTTCATCACGGTGCCTGCCACGATCCTTCCCATCACCGCCGGACCGGGCGCCGCGCCGGTTTCCCTCGCGCAGCCGTCGTGGCCGGCCACAGGCCGCCCCGCTTGCCGTCTGCCACACTCAGCATACGCCGCGGATCTGCCGCAGGCAATTCTCGCCGTACGGGAGCATGCCAACATGGCGGAAGCTGTTTGCGCTTGCGCAACGAATGTCCGGGTCCGGCTCCGTCATACTTGTTTTGGGACTTTCTGGCCCACGGCATCGCGTTTGACGGCGCCGGGGCGGAGGGTTTATTCCGGGGAGGAGGGTCGAGCGTGAGCCAAGCAGAGCTTCACGAAAGAATTGTCGCGTTGCTGGCAGAACTGGCACCCGATGCGGAGTTCGCGGGGATGAGCCGCGCCCAGGGCGGATATGACCTGCGGGTTCGGGCCAACGGGATACTCAGCGGCCGGCACTTCCTGCCGTTTAAGGTTGCCGACGAAACTGACGGGCAGGGGACGCAGTTGATCCGGGAGGCTTTGTCTGCGGCACTGGCCGAGATCCAACAGCAACAGGTCAACAGGCAATAGCCTGCCGGATCGACTAAAAGTAACTCGGCCTGGCGCGGCTGCGCCCGGCGCGCCGGGAATGCGCGAGCAAGGAACTACCACCCCGGCGGCGGGCGTGGTCGCGCCGGCCACCCCCACGTGGCGGCGCCACGTTCTTGCTCGCGGGGGCGAATCCCCGCATTGAATCCCTGCTGAGCAACATCTACTCGCAAGTCCCAACGACACCGCACTCCCGCGGAGCGTGGCACGGATAGAGCTGAGCGATCTCCCTGCGGCCTCATGGGCTTCCGTGGCGACGCGCCGGAGGCCTACGGCGGGGGCACATTGTGAGGTACGTTTCATGACGCGTGAGCGCAGAAACCCGGCTGGACGCGCAACAGTCCTGGCCGGCGCCCTCGTCGCGGCTTCCACGCTCATTGCGCCAGGTCCCGCCTTCACGGCGCCGGGAGCAGGACGGCGCGGTGTGAGCAGATCCATCCTGGCCCTGCCCGCGGCACTGGCCTTCGCCGTGTACTCGGAGAAGGACGTGACGGTACAGCATGGGGGCGTCAACGACACCGTCATGGTGGTGCAGCGACTCCCCTCCCGGCACGGATTTGGCGCGATCACGCCCGGCAGATCGACCCGTCAAACCAGCCGGCGATCACCCTGAAAAGCACCGCCACAGATCGCGTCACAGTGCTCGGCCGCCTGGAGACACCGCGGGGAGCAAACCGGTGTGGAGCCAGCGGCAACCGGCCCTGCTTCGACATTGATCCCTCCGTGTTGTGCGTCGGGTGCGTGACCGTGACCGCCGGCCGGGACATCCCCTTTCCCCAGTTCGACATGGCGGCCTACCGGGCTCTGGCTCAGGACGGGCTGGCCGGGTACGGCAGCTATCCGTTCTGCGGCCCTGCCGGGTGCTACTTCAGCAGTGCGGCCGACTTCAGCAATTACGTCGACAGCGAAGGCGGGGTGATCTCCGGTCTGTTCTTCATCGAAGACGAAAGGGCGGAACTGACCGGCAAGCGCAACAACCCGAACAAGGGTCTTCTCGTTGTCAACGGCACGATCATCGTCTACCGGTGGATCGGATCGACGGTGCAGGGGCGAATCAAGATCATAACCGGCACCTACCTGCACACGGCGCGGGAGGGAGAACCTGCGCTGCTGGCGGGCGGCAGCATCTGCACGGACAACGCGGGAGCCGGCGGGTCGGTCACGATCAGGGGATGCTCGTGGCGTACGCAGCAGACACCGATGAGGGCGGCCAGGGATGCGGCGCCCGCCGGATCAAGTTCGATGGGTCCGGATACACAAGCATCAGCGCGGTCGCGGCATGGCCTGGCACCAGCACCATCGGCAACCCTGCGCCAGCATCGTCGACCGCAGGGCGGCCGGCACCAACAGGACCGTTAAGGTGGGGCAACCCACTCACCGGCGCATGCTATCATGAGAGAAGGAGCGCCTGCTGAACAACTGGTCGTACGGCGGTCGATCCGGGCAGGTGAGATCGCGGTTGAGCTGATTTCTGACGGGCTCCCCGGGACTGGCGGCGCAGGACGCGACGCGGCTGGAGGGAGGCCGATGATGAAGTGTGCTACCCATCCCGGCGTGGAGACCGGGCTGACGTGCGTGACGTGCGGAACGCCGATCTGCCCGGATTGCCTGGTACAGACGCCCGTAGGGATGAAATGCCGCCGGTGCGGCGTGGGGCCGGTCCCGCGCATCTATCGGGTGAGCCCCGGCCGCCTGGCCCTGGCCGTCACTGCCGGGGCCGCGGCTGGGGCGGCTGCCGGCGCCGCAGTTCTGCTGCTGCGGGCCTCGGGGTTCGGCCTGCTGTTCGTGCTGCTCGGGCCGGTGGCAGGCACCTTCATCGGCCATGCCGTCAGCCGCGCAGCCGGGGACAAGCGTGGGATGACCGTCGCCATGACGGCAGCGGTATCCTGCGCGGTGGGCGTCGTGCTGGTGGCGCCCCAGGTGG
>JACQTN010000217.1 GCA_016210785.1 Armatimonadota bacterium | reverse complement strand
TCGCCGAGGTGCTGCCCCCTCAGGAGATCGAGCGCCTCTCCACCAACCGCAGCGTCAAGTTCCTGCGCAAGGAGGGGACCCGCACCTACTACTACTGGCTGAACTCCACGCGGCCGCCCTTCGACAACCGGCTGGTCCGTCAGGCGCTGAACCACGGCGTGAACAAGGATCTCATCATGCGGACCGTCATGCGGGGCTTTGCCACCGGGCCGGCCACCAACCACACGCCCCCGTATTCGTCGCACTGGGTGGAGGGAAAGGCCTACGAGTACAACCCGGAGAAGGCCCGGCAGTTGTTGAGAGAGGCCGGTCTTCCCAACGGCTTCGAGGCCTCGCTGTGGACCACCGGCGGGATCTACCAGCGGGATGTTGAAGTCGCCCAGGCCGTCGCCTCGCAGCTCGCCCGCATCGGCGCGAGGCTCAACCTGCGGGTGACAGCCGATCTGGTCGGGTACCTCAACTCCCTGCGGAGTCCCGAGATGGAGATCGCCTTCATCTCGCACTCCAACGGCGCCATCGACTCCAACTACATGCTGTCCCAGACGGTCCTCGGTTCCAACGCCGGGACACCCTTCAACTACTCGCGCATCCGGAACGGCAGGCTGGACGAGCTGACGATCAGGGGGCGCTCCAGCCTCAACGATGCCCTGCGCAAAGTGGCCTACCGGGAGATCCAGAAGATCCTGGACGACGAGGCCTATCACCTGCTGCTCTTCTACCTCACCAACGTGACCGGCATGCGCGCCAACGTGCAGGACCTGAGGATGATTCCCAACGAGTACCTGATCGTGCGGTATGCGTCGAAGGGATAGGTGGGTGTCGGGGATGGACGAGACGCGGACCGCAGCACTTCGTGTCGATCCGGTTCAGCTCGAGGTCTTGCGCCAGCGCCTGCTGCTCATCATGGAGGAGGCGGCCCACACGGTGGTGCGCACGGCCTTCTCCAACGCCATCCGGGAGGCCTGGGACTTCGGCTGCCTGCTGTACGACACCCGGGGGCGCATGGTGGGGCAGAACACCTCGGTGGCGTCCAAGATGGGCATCGCGCTGTCGGCGCTGCCCGAGATGTTGAAGAAGTTTCCCCCCGACCGCCTGGAGCCGGGGGACATCCTGATCACCAACGACCCCTGGCTCACCGCGGGCCACCTATACGACACCGTGCTGATGATGCCCGTCTTCGACGGCGGGCGACTGATCGCGTACGCGGAGATCATGGCCCACCTGTCGGACATCGGCGGGGGGCTGTCCACCGCCGCCCGCGACGTCTACGAGGAAGGGGTCTTCATCCCGATCTCCAGGCTGGTGAAGGCCGGGCGGGAGAATGACGAACTCTTTGAGTTCATCGAGGCCAACGTGCGCGTGCCCGAGCAGACCAGCGGGGACCTGCGCAGCATGATCGCGGCGCTCCGGCTCAGCCACCACAAGCTCATCGGGTTCCTGCGGGCGCACGGCCTGGACTCCCTGGATCTGCTCGCCGACGAGATCGTCGGCCGGTCCGAGGCCGCCATGCGCGCGTCCATCCGGCAGACCCTCCCCGAGGGGCGCTACGCCGGCGAGCTGTGGCTCGATGGCATCGACGAGCCGATCCTCATCAGGGTGGCCGTCGAGGTCCGGGACGGCGAGATCGTCATCGACTTCACCGGATCGTCGCCGCAGAGCCCGTGGGGCATCAACAGCGTGATGAACTACACCTTCGTCTGGACGTTCGTCGCCGTCAAGTGCGTGGTGAACCCCGGGCTCCCCAACAACTACGGGACCTTCAAACCGGTGACCATCACCGCCCCCGAGGGCAGCATCCTCAACCCGCGAAAGCCGGCGCCGGTCCGGATGCGGTCCACGGTCGCGCACCATCTCACGGCGGCGGTGATGGGCGCGCTCGTCCAGGCCGTGCCGGGCCGCGTGATCGCCGACTCCGGCTCGCCCATGTGGGTGGAGCGCTTCTTCGGCGTGGACGAGCGCGGGAAGCCCTTCGCGGAGACCATCATGCTGAACGGCGGGATGGGGGCCCGCCCCACCAAGGACGGACCGTCGACGCGCAGCTTCCCCAGCAACATCTCCAATACCCCCGTGGAGGTGTTCGAGAACATCCTGCCGCTGCGGGTCACCGAGAAGCGGCTGGTCCTCGACTCCGGCGGGCCGGGCCGGCACCGCGGCGGGCTGGGGCAGCAGATCAGCTTCCTGGCCGTGCACCCCGTGACGGCCCTCTTCCAGAATGAACACATCCGCTACCCGGCGCGCGGGTTCCGGGGCGGTGGTCCGGGCGGCCTGGGCGTGACCCTGCTCAATGGGGAGGTCATCGACAGCAAGTCCCGCGTTCTGCTGCGGCCGGGCGACCTGGCCACCCTCCGGCTGCCCGGGGGCGGCGGTATGTTCTCTCCTCTCGAGCGCGATCCGGAGCGGGTCCTGGCGGACGTGCGGAACGGGCTCGTCACGCGGGAAGCCGCGGAGCGCGATTACGGTGTGGCCGTCACCCCCGAGGCGACGGCCGTGGATCACCAGAAGACCGCGGAGCTGAGGGCGGCCGGGCGGAAGTGACCGGAGGCCGGGCATGACGCGGTACACCGTACGGCGGGCGATGGCGCTGGTGCCGGTGCTCCTCGGCATCTCGCTGGTCCTCTTTCTCGTCATGCGCGTCGTGCCCGGAGACGTGGCCCTGGTCATCGGCGGCGACGCGGCAACCGAAGACGACTTGCGTCAGATCCGGGCTCAGCTCGGCCTGAACGATCCCGTGTGGCTGCAGTACGTGCGGTTCTTGGGCGGCGTGGTGCGGGGTGATCTGGGCACGTCCCTGGTCTCCCGCCGGCCGGTGGCGGAGGAAGTGGGGGCGCGCGTGGGTGCGACGCTGGAGCTGGCGCTGGCCGGCATCGCCATCGCCATCGCGGTCGGCGTGACGGCCGGCGTGACGGCCGGGATCCGGCCGAACACCCTGGGCGATGACCTGGTGACGGGCATGGCCCTGTTCGGCGTCTCCATGCCGCCCTACTGGCTCGGCATGATGCTCGTGCTGGTCTTCTCGCTCATGCTGGGCTGGCTGCCCACGTCGGGGCGCGGCGGCCTGGCGCACCTGATCCTGCCGGCCGTCACGCTCGGGCTCTACTCCTCCGCTCTCATCGCTCGCATGACGCGCTCCAGCCTGGTCGAGGTGCTGGGAGAGGACTTTCTCAGGACGGCGCGGGCCAAGGGGCTGCCCGAGTCGCGCGTGATCTTGCTGCATGCCCTCAAGAACAGCATGATCCCCACGGTGGCCGTCACCGGCCTCCAGTTCGGCAACATGCTGGGGCGCAGCGTGATCGCGGAAAGCATTTTTGCCTGGCCCGGGCTCGGCCAGCTGATGCTGTACGCCATCACCACCAGGGACATCCCGCTCCTTCAGGGAGCCGTCTTCTTCACCGCCACCAGCTTCGTCCTCATCAACCTGTTGGTGGACATCTCGTATGGGTTCCTCGATCCCAGGATCCGGTATCGATGAGGATGGCGGCGTGAGCGAGGCGAAAGCCGGGGAGGGGTTGGGCGTCCCGGTGGCGGGTGCCCTGGAGCCGGTCCGCCGGCCGGCGGAGGCGCGGGGCTTCCGATGGGTGACCCGCCGCCTGCTGCGCCACCGGCGCGGTGCCATCGGCGGTGTGATCGTGCTCCTGGCCCTCATGACGGCGGTGGGCGGCCGCGCCCTGGCACCGCAAGACCCGCTCCAGCAGGACCTGCCCAGCGCGCTGCAGGGACCCTCGGCGCGTCACCTGCTGGGCGTGGACGCCCTGGGTCGCGACGTGCTCAGCCGGATGATGTACGGCGCTCCCATCTCGCTGTCCATCGGCGCCGTCGCCGTGAGCCTGGGGCTGGCGGTCGGCGGCGGCCTGGGCATCGTCGCCGGCTACTTCGGCGGGGGCCTCGAGTCCATCATCATGCGCCTGGCCGACGTCCTGCTGGCCTTCCCCGGCATCCTGATGGCCCTGGCGCTGGTGGCGGTGCTGGGGCCCAACATCCAGAACGTCACCATCGCGGTGGGCGTCTTCGGCATTCCCGCGTACATCCGCCTGGTTCACAGCACGGTGCTGTCGGTCCGGGAGCGCCCCTTTGTGGAAGCGGCGCGGGCGGTGGGCGCCCCATCGGTGCGGATCCTCGCCCGCCACATCCTGCCCAACATCATGGCGCCCCTGATCGTGCAATCGAGCCTCGACCTGGCGCGGGCGATCACGGTGGCGTCCTCGCTGAGCTTCCTGGGGTTGGGCGTGCAGCCACCGTCGCCGGAATGGGGGGCGATGCTGGCCGAGGGGCGGGAGTACCTGCGGGGCGCTCCGCACCTGGCGACGTTTCCGGGCCTCGCGGTGATGATGGTGGTGCTGGGGTTCAACATGCTGGGGGATGGCTTGCGCGACGTCCTTGATCCGCGCCTGAGGGGATTGCGAGGTCTGGACTGAACCGGAGGAGTGATGAATCGTGGAGGAGCAACCGTCCGAGGTCCTGGTCCGGGATGACGGGTTCGTCCGCACGCTGACCATCAACCGGCCCGAGCGCCTGAACGCGCTCTCCCGGGCGGTGCGGGCCCGGCTGGCCGAGGAGGTGATCCGTGCCGACGAGGATCCGGGCGTTCGCGCCATCGTGCTGACCGGGGCTGGCGACCGCGCGTTCTGCGCCGGGGCCGACCTGAAGGAGATCGCGGCCGGCGACCAGGCCGGCGAGGCGTTCCGCCGGCCCGGCCGGGGGCCCGAGCGCCCGCTGTTCGAGGTGGTCCTGGAGTGCCACACGCCGACCATCGCGGCCATCAACGGCTACGCCGTGGGCGGCGGGTTCGAGCTGGCGCTGGCCTGCGATCTGCGGATCGCTTCCGAGACCGCCCGGCTGGGCATTCCCGAGGCCAAGCGGGGCATGGGCGCGAACTTCGCTTCGGTGATGTTGCCCAGACTCGCACCCCTGGGTATTGCGCTGGAGCTTCTCTTCACCGCGGAACTCTTCCCGGCGTCCGACCTGGCACGCTGGGGGCTCATCAACCGGGTGGTGCCGCCGCAGGAACTCCCCGCGGCGGCCGCCGCCTTCGCCGCGCAGATCGCCGCCAACGCCCCGCTGTCGGTGCGGCGCATGAAGGACGTGGCGACCCGAGGGCTCGGTTTGTCCTTCTCCGCCGCGCTGCGGCTCGACTTCGGCCCCGATCCGTACCTCAGCGAGGACCGCAAGGAAGGCGTGCGGGCGTTTGTCGAGCGTCGCCAGCCCCGGTGGCAGGGGCGATAGGAGGTGACTCAATGCCGGATCTGCCGTCGGTTGTCATCACGGAGGAAGGCATGCGGGACGGCATGCAGATCGAGAGCGTCCGCATCTCCCTGGAGGACAAGCTGCGCCTGCTGGATGCGCTCTCGGAGGCCGGGTTGCGGCGGATCGTCGTGGGGTCCTTCGTCAGCCCGAAGTGGACGCCGCAGATGGCGGAGATCGACGCCCTGGTGCAGCGGATGCGCCCGCGGCCGGGCGTGACCTACCTGGCCCTCGCCCTGAATGAGCGTGGACGGGAGCGGATGCGCGCCCACGTGCCGCCTCTGACCATCGACGACCGGCCGCCCTCGCTCCATGCGCACCTGTGCGATGTCTTCATCAAGCGCAACACCAACCGGACCATCGAGCAGGAGCGGGCCGCCTGGCCGGCCATCGTGGAGCGCGCCGTTGCCGCGGGCAGGTCCACGGCCATGATCGGCCTGAGCGCGGCCTGGGGCTCCAACTGGCGGGGTGCGTTCTCCAGGGAACTGCGCCTGGCGCGCCTGCAGGAGCAGGTGGACGTCTGGCAGGCGGCAGGCCTGACGGTCACCGATGTGCTGCTGGCCGATCCCATGGGGTGGAACATGCCCCACTGGGTCGCCGGCGACCTGAGGGCCATCAAGGCGCGCTGGCCGGACATTCGTCACTTCAGGCTTCACCTGCACAACCAGCGCGGGATGGCCCTGGCGTCGATCTACGCGGCGCTCACCACGCTGGGACCCCAGGACACCCTGTACGCGGACAGCACCATCGGGGGCATCGGCGGCTGTCCGTACTGCGGCAACGGGCGGGCGGCGGGCATGGCGCCGACGGAGGATCTCGTGCAGATGCTGGAGGCGATGGGGATTCGCACCGGCGCCGACCTCGACAAACTGGTGGAGGCCGCGGCGCTGGCCGCCGGGATCATCGGCCGGCCTCTCGACGGGCACGTATCGGGAGCCGGGCCGCTGCCCGACGCGGCCCACCTCTATCCGCCAGATCTTCCGGTCGTCGAGACGCACGAGCAGGCGCAGCACTTCCGGCTCGGCATGGAGGTGTGCGAGGGGATGCCCCGGCCCTGGATGGATGCGCCCGCCGCGCGCTCGTCCTCCGCGCCTGGCGCCTAGCATGGCTATGGCCGCGTCCATGGCGAAGGTCTTCGACGCGCTCCTGGCCCCCCGCAGCGTGGCCATCGTGGGCGCATCCGCGGATCCGGCGAAGCTCAGCGCCAAGCCGCTGGAAAACCTGCTGAGGCTGGGATTCTCCGGCGCCATCTACCCGGTGAACCCGCGCGCCGTGGAGATCGCCGGGCTCCGCTGCTACCCCTCCGTGGCCGAGATGCCCGCCACCCCGGACCTGGCCTTCCTGGTGCTGCCCGCGCGCCAGGCCGTCGAGGCGGCCTGGGAATGCGCCCGCCGGGGCGTCACAGCCGCCATCGTCGCCGTCAGCGGCTTCCGGGAGTCGGGGACCGGTGAGGGCGAGGCGCTGGAGGAGGAGCTGCGCCGGATTCCCCACGAGACGGGGATGCGCATCGTCGGGCCGAACTGCAACGGGCTCTACAATGCGCGCCTGGGCATCTCCCTGGGATACAACGCCGCCCACGCGGAGGTCATCCCTCCGGGACCCCTCACCCTCATCTCCCACAGCGGCGCCCTGTTCAGCACCCTGGCCGGGCGGGCCCGCGAGCTCGACCTGGGGCTCGGCGTGTTCGCCTCCGTGGGCAACGAGGCGGACCTGGGCATGCTCGACTTCATGGAAGCGGCCCTCGACGATCCGGACTGCCGGGTGATCGGGCTGGTCATCGAAGCGATCCGGGACGGCCCCCGCTTCCGCGATCTGGTGGCGCGCGCCCGCCGGGCGGGGAAGCACGTCGTGGCGCTCAAACTGGGCACTTCCGACCTCGGCCGGGCGACGACGGCGGCGCACTCGTCGCGGCTGGCCGGCAGCGCCGGGGTCTATTCCGCGCTCTTCGCCCAGGCGGGCGCGGCGGAAGTGGCGACACCCGAGGGCCTGATCGCGGCCGCGGTCCTGCTGAGCCAGGTGAGCACGGCGGGCGGGGGCGGTCTGGCCGCGCTGACCACCGCGGGCGCGGGCGGAGCGGTGCTGGCCGACGCCGCGGCCCGCCACGGGGTGCCGTTTGCGGAGCTTTCGGCGGCGACCCGCGAGACCCTCGGCCGGTACAGCCGCTTTGCGCCGGTGCTCAACCCGGTGGATCTGGGCGCGACGGGCCCGGAGAGCACGGAGGCAGTGGCGTGCGCGCTCGCCGCCGACCCAGGCGTGCACGCGCTGGTGCTCTACGCGACGGCTCTTCTCCGGGCGCAGAGCCGCGCCAACGTGCTGCGCGGACTGTGCGCGGCACGCGCCGTCAGTGGCAAGCCCGCGGTGGTCCTGTCTCCCGGAGGCCTGACGTCCGAGGAGGAGGATGCCTATCGCGCCGCGGGGATCCGGGTGTTCCACGACACGGGGTCGTGCTTCGAAGGACTGGCGGCCCTGCTGCGCGAGCTGCCGGTGACCGGGGAGACTGTGCCGGCGCGCCACGGCGTCCTCACGCCGGAGGTCCTGGCGCTGCTGCACCGGGACCGTCCGCTGACCGAACCGGAGAGCCTGCGGGTGCTGCAGGCCATCGGCGTGCCGGTGGTGGAGACCCGGACGGCACGCGATGAGGACGGCGCCCTGGCCGCGGCGGCCGCGGTGGGCTGGCCGGTTGTTCTCAAGGGCGTCGCCCCGGGGGTGGCGCACAAGAGCGACGCGGGCCTCGTGCTTCCGGGAGTGGGCAACGAGGCAGCACTGCGGGCTGGCGTGCACACGCTGCGGACCCGGGCCGCCGCCGCAGGGGCGCGGCTCGAAGAGGTGGTGGTCCAGCGGCAGTGCCGGGGGCAGTTCGAGGCCATCGCCGGGTTCACCGTAGAGCCCGGCATCGGGGTGGTTCTGATTGCCGGACTGGGCGGCGTGTTTGCCGAGACCCTCGAGCAGACCGTGGCCTGGGTTGTCCCCGCGACCGAGGATCAGCTCCGGCGGCGCCTGCGCCGTTCGGTGCTGGGCCGGATGCTGGAGAGCCCCCGGCTGCGCTCCCCCGGCGCCTTCGACACGGTGATCGAGATCCTGCTGGCGCTGCAAGACCTGAGCATCGACCCCGAGGCCGGCGTCGCGGCGCTGGACGTCAACCCGCTCATGGTGTGGGAAGATGGCGTCGTGGCCGTCGACGCCCTGGTGATCCCGCGCGGCGCCGTCACCGAGGGAGGAGGCTGATCGCGGATGGCCTATCTTCCAGGGTTCCATCCCGCCCTCTCCCGCGTCGCGGCGACCCGGGACCACCGCATGCAGGAGAACATGGAGCCCCTCGATCCTGAGGCGAAGCAGGCCTTGCTGCGGCAGTTCCACCCCGACCACCGCGCGGATGCCAGCAGGCCCATCCCGTTCGGCCCCAACGCCGGCGAACCGTGCGCACGCGAGCTGGTAGATCTGCTGGCCGCGTCGAGCCGGGTCGATCCCGCCAGGGTTCGCCTCGATCCTCCCGACGACGACGTGGACGTGCTGGTCATCGGCGGAGGCGGGGCAGGCGCCGCGGCCGCGCTGGTAGCCGCGGCGCAGGGCGCGCGCGTGCTGCCGGCGACCAAGCTGCGCCTGGGTGATTCGAACACCATCATGGCCACCGGCATGGCCGCGGCCACCGGCCCGGACGACTCGCCTGCCGCCCATTTTCTGGACACCATCGGGGGCGGCCACTTCTCCAACGTGCCCGAGTTGGTGGAGGCCATGGTGCTCGACGGGCCGTCCATCATTGCCTGGTTTGAAGACCTGGGTGTGATGTTCGACCGGTCGGCCGACGGCAACTTTGTCCTGGGCACGGCGGGGGGCTACTCGCGGCGCCGGACGCACTCCTGCCGGGACAACACCGGGCTTGAGATGATGCGCGTCCTGCGGGACGAGCTCCTGACGCGGCACATCCCCGTGCTGGAGTTCCATCCGGCAGTCGAGTTGCTTCTCGATGAGACCGGCCGGTGTGCCGGCGCCCTGCTCCAGCACCTGGATACCGGGCATCTCCGGGTGGTCCGTGCCCGCGCGACGGTCCTGGCCGCCGGCGGCATGGGGCGCCTGCACTGCCACGGCTTCCCCACCTCCAACCACTACGGGGCCACCGGCGACGGGGTGGTCATCGGCTACCGGGCCGGCGCGCTGCTGCTCTTCATGGACTCGGTGCAGTATCACCCCACCGGCGTCGTGTGGCCGGAGCAGATGTTTGGCTGGTTGGTCACGGAGCGCTGCCGCGCGCTGGGCGCCCACCTGGTCAACGTCGAGGGGCGGCGGTTCATCTACGAGCGCCAGACCCGGGATGCGGTGGCCGCGGCGATCATCGGAGAATGCGAGCGTGGCCTCGGGGTGACCACCCCGTCGGGAGCCGGCGGGGTCTGGCTGGACACGCCGGTGATCGACCGGCTCAGCGGTGGAAGGGATCGGCCCCGGCTCGCGGCCATGTCTGCGCGGTTCCGGCGATTCGGCATCGACATCTGGCAGGAGCCCATCCTGGTCTACCCGACCCAACACTACCAGAACGGGGGGCTGCGCATCGACGTGCATGGCCGCACCAGCGTGCCCGGGCTGTACGCAGCCGGAGAGGTGGCGGGCGGCGTGCACGGACGGAACCGGCTCGGCGGGAACGCGCTGCTGGACGTGTTCGTCTTTGGCCGGCGGGCCGGTGCCGACGCCGCGCGATGCGCCCGCGACGTGGCGCCGGGCCGGCTCGGCCTCCAGCACGTGATCGACCACAACCGGCGCGCCGATCCGGATGCGGTGGTGCGGTCTCCCCTGGTGCTCCCCCGCTATGCGGCCCCCGATCCCCGCCTGAGCGAGACGTTTCATGCCTGAGCTCGTGCCGCCCATGCTCCACGAGATCCTGGACCGGACCCATCCGCCGGTCGGGCTCCTGCGGGTCATGTCCCGCGGCATGTCCGGGGCCAACACGTTCCGCGATCGCGGCGCGGTGGCCGGCAGCCAGGCCTGCGTCGCGTGCGGAAACTGCGTGGACGTCTGCCCCGTGCTGGCCGACCGGGGCCCGCGTCTGGACGTCATGCGCACGTCCATGAGCCTGGAGAATCTCGTGGGCGCAGACTGCCTGCGGTGCTTCCGCTGCATCGCCGCGTGCCCTCAGGTGGACCCGGAACTCAAGGACGCCACGCGCACCTACCGGCGGGCCTGGCGCGTGGCCCACCTGGCCATCGCCGTCGCCTTCGTCGTCCTATCCCTGACAGGCGTGCTGATGTACTACATGCAGGATCCTTCGCCGTCTCTGTTCAGGGCGGCCCTCGGCACCGCCCACCGCGGGGCCGCGGTCCTCTTCCTGGCGGTGCCGCTCATCTACGTCCTTGGAGATCGCCGCCAGGCGTCCCGCACGCTCCGCCGCCTGGCACGGTGGGACGACGGGGACCGCCTGTGGCTCCGGGATGCCCTCAGGGCGCTGGCCAGCCTCGGCCGCGAGGGGCGGTTTCGTCGTGGAGACCTGAACCCCGCCCAGCGAGTCTGGTACCTGTTCATCCTCGGCATGCTGGCCGTGTTCGGGGTGACGGGGGCGGTGCAGTGGCTGGCGGCGCCGCTGGCCGGCCGCGGCGGTCCGGCGTGGATCACGGCCGCGCACGTGATGGCCGCGCGAGCCGCCGACCTGGCGGTGCTGCTGCACATCGCGGTGAAGGTCCTGTGGCCGGTGGTGCGGGATGAGCGCAGCGCGCTCGCCCGGCGGCGCGCCGGCGTTCGCCACACCGGCCTGTGGCCGGCGGGCGAGCGCGGTCGCTAGTGATGTCGGATCCCACCGGGGTCAAGATGATCGTCGCGATCACGGAAGCGCGCACGCTGGACCCGGCCACCGGGGAGGTGCGGGAGGGACAGACGGTCGTCGTCGAGGGCGGCGTCATCCGGGCGGTGGAGCCAGGCAGCGCGCCGGGGGATGCGCGCCGGGTGGTCAAGGCGCGGGGGCGGGTGGTGCTCCCGGGCCTCATCGACGCCCACGTTCACCTGGCGTCGTTTGCCGGAGATCACGACATGGAGATCCGCGGGGTGACGCCCGACACCATCGCGGAGTCTACTCTGCGCGGCGCGGCCAGCGCGGCGCGGATGTGCCGGTCGGGCGTGACGACGGTCCGCGACCTGGGGTGCAAGCACGCCGGCATCTTTGCCCTGCGCCGCGCCATCGCGATGAGGCAGCACGTGGGACCGCGGCTGGTGGTGGCCGGGGCCGGCATCACCATGACCGGCGGGACGGCGAGCCGGTCAGCCGCGATCGAAGCTGATGGCGCAGACGCCGTGCGCCACGCCGCCCGCAGCCAGCTCAAGGCCAGCGCCGACCTGGTCAAGCTCTTCATCAGCGGGGCCATCCTGCACCCGTCCGCGTCTGACCGCGGGGTCCAGTACGCTGCCGAGGAGATCGGGGCCGGCATCCAGGAGGCGCACCGGGTGGGCAAGCCGGTCGCCGTGCACGCCTCGTGGGCCGACGCCATCCGGACCGCGACGGAGCTGGGGGCGGACACCGTGGAGCACGGGCACGAGATCCCCGACGCGCTGGCCGGCGCCATGGCGGCGCGAGGCGTGTTCCTGGTCCCAACCCTGTGGCACTACCAGCGGGTGGCGGAGCACGGCGAGGAGCTGGGCTTCCGGGACGCCATCATCGCCCGGGCCCGGCAGGTGCGGGATCTCCACGCCCAGTCTTTCCTGCGTGCGTGGAGGGCAGGGGTGCCCATCGCCGCGGGGACCGACTCGGGTGGGCCGGAGTATCCACCCGGCTCCCTGCATCTGGAACTGCGCTACATGGCCGGGCTCGGCATGCCCGCGATGGACGTGCTGCGAGCCGCCACGTCGGGCGCCGCGCGCTGCCTGCGTCTGGAGGATCGGGTGGGACGCCTGGAACCGGGTTACGAGGGCGACCTGATCGGCGTCGCGGCGGACCCGCTCCGCGACCTGGAGGTATTGGCGCGGCCGTGGCTGGTGATGAAGGCCGGCGAGGTCGTGATCCTGGACGAGGCCTGAACCGGCGGCGTCCGTGCGGGTGCAGGCCGGGCCGGGCAAGGCTGGGGGGAGTGGCATGGGGGAAGATCGGTTCTCGATGGGGACGCCGCAGAGCGCGCGGGATGACGAGAGGGTCAAGTTCTCCTATCAGGGGGTGCCATACCAGGTGCCCGCCGGCCTGACCATCATGCGGGCCCTGGAGATGGCCGGCTTCCAGATTCTCCACGGCAGCGGCTGCCGGGCAGGGTTCTGCGGAGCGTGCGCCACCGTCTACCGGGACGCCGGCAGCCCCGAGGTGCGGGTGGCCCTGGCCTGCCAGACGCCGCTGCACCCGGGCATGGACGTCTCGCTGCTCTCCTACGTTCCCGTTCACCGGGCGGACTACGACGTGGCGGCGAGCGCGGATGCGGCCGGCGAGGTCAACCGGCTATACCCGGAACTCGCCACGTGCCTGGGGTGCAACACGTGCACGAAGTCCTGCCCCGTGGACCTGGACGTGATGGGATACGTGGGCGCCCTCCTCTCCGGCGACCTGCCGCGCGTGGCGGAGCTGTCGTTTCCCTGCGTTTCCTGCGGGCTCTGCGCCGCCCGTTGCCCGGCGGGCATCACGCCCTTCACGGCGGCGCTTCACGCCCGCCGCGCGGTCGGACGGCGCGCCCCGCGCGCTCCTGAGCTGGCCCGTCGCATCGCGGAGGTCCACGCGGGGGCATACGACGGCGAGCTCAGGCACCTTCGCGGCCTCGATCGTGCGGTGCTGGAGGCCGCCTACCACGCCCGCGAGATCCGCGCGTAGGGGCCGTTGGCGGGGAGCGCCTGGTCGCCGGGCAGCCGGCGGAAAGGAGTTGATCGGCCGGTGCGTCGAGTGCCTCTTCAATGGCCCGGTGGGGCACGCATCGCCGTCCTGCCCCAACTCGTCTTCGAGTTGTGGTCAGGGGACACGGTGGAGTCCGGCCGCAGCCAGATTCCCGGGCTGACGGAGGAGGACGTCCGCCTGGGGCGGCCGGACCTGCTGGGCCGGTCCTGGCAGGCCTATGGCGGAAAGGTGGGCGTGGGGCGGATCCTCGATCTGATTCAACACCACGGGGTGCCCGCCTCGGGGTTCTTCAACGCCCTGGCCGTGGAGCGGCACCCGGACTTTGCCCGCGCCTGGGTCGCCGCTGGACACGAGATCGTGGCCCACTCCTACGCCCAGGACAACCGGGTGTTCCGCATGGCGGCCGCGGAGGAGCGGGAGAACCTGCGCCGCTGCGTCGATGGCATCGAGAGCGTGACCGGACAGCGCCCCGTGGGATGGGTGTCCCCGGGCGGCCAGCGCAGTGAGAACACCGCAGCGCTCCTGCTGGACCATGGGTTTCTCTATAGTTGTGACTACAAGGATGACGATGTGCCCTACATTGCCGAGGTCATCAACGGTCGCCGGCTCGTTGCCCTGCCCAAACCCTACGACATCAACGACTGGACGATCTATGCCCGCGGGCACAATCCCCCGTCAGCGTACGTCGAGTTCTTCTGCCGGGCCTTCGACATCCTGTACGAGGAGGGCTCGGCCAGTCCCAAGATGATCAACGTCACCGTCCACGCGCCCCTGTACGGCCGTCCCATGGGAGCGTCGGCATTCGAGGAGTGCCTGCGATACGCGCAGGAGTTTTCCGGAGTATGGTTTGCGACCGGGCGCCAGGTCGTGGAGTGGTGGCTGGGGTGGTACGACTCCCAGGTCCCGCTGGGGTGATCGGGTGCAGCATGCCGTGGGAGGAGGGCACATGACAACCGGACCGGCAGCGTGGCCGGACGGCGCCGCGGTGGCCGTGGTCTTCCAGTTGATGCTGGAGCTGTGGCCGCCTCCCCGCGTGGAGACCGGTTACCACCTCGGTCCGGCCTTGACCCCGGAGGATCTCCGCAGAGGACGCGTGGACCTGGCGTCGCTCTCCTGGCAGGAGTACGGCGGCAGGGCAGGGTTTCGACGCCTGATGGACATGACGCAGGCGCACGGCGTCCCGGCCACGGGGGTCGTCAGCGGCCTGGCCGTGCAGAGGTATCCGGAGCTGGTCGAGGAGTTCGCGCGGCGGGGCAACGAGATCGTGGCCCACGGCTGGGCGCAGGATGTCCGCGCCTTCCGCCTGACCGAGGCCGAGATGCGAGACGAGATCCGGAGATCGGTCGCCGTCATCCGCGAGACGACCGGGTACACGCCGGTGGGATGGATGAGTCCCGGCGGCCAGGGCGGCCTCCACACGGTGCCGCTGCTGGCCGAGGCAGGTTTCACGCATGTCGTTGAGTATGCCGACGACGATTCCCCCTGCATCGTGCGGCACGGCGACCGACGCCTGGTGGCTCTCCCCGTCTCCGTGGACGTGAACGACCATCAGCTCTACCTGCGCGGGCTGAACCCGCCCAGCACCTACGTGGATACCTTCAGGCGATCGGTGGACCTTCTGATGCGCGAAGGACGCAGAGGGACCCCGCGGATGATGAGCGCGGTGTTCCACGGCACGCTGTACGGACACCCCTTCGGAGCCTGGGCCC
>JACQTN010000216.1 GCA_016210785.1 Armatimonadota bacterium | reverse complement strand
TCTGCAGACCTTCAAGCTGCCCCAGAGAGGCTTCCAGAGATTTCAGGAGGGTCACCGGCCAAGCCGATCCTCCGCATGATCATGGAGAGGGGGTCATGTCATGTAGGCGCTGTTGATCCGCACATACTCCTCCGAAAGATCGCAGGTCCACATGGTGGCCTGCCCGGCACCCAGCCCCAGGTCGACGTCGATGATGACCTCCTTTCGGCGCATCACCGCCTCCACCTTCGCCAGGTCCGCGGCGCCGCCCACACCTTCCGTGAAGACCGGCACGTCGCCGATGGCCACCCGCAGCCGCTCCAGCACCAGCTCCGCGCCGGACTTGCCCAGCGCCATGAGGATGCGGCCCCAGTTGGGATCGCCGCCGTAGATGGCCGTCTTCACCA
Source organism: Armatimonadota bacterium (assembly GCA_016210785.1). GTDB lineage: Bacteria > Sysuimicrobiota > Sysuimicrobiia > Sysuimicrobiales > JACQTN01 > JACQTN01. Next base: position 2,576 of record JACQTN010000216.1, on the reverse strand, counting down.
ACATAGAGGTGGCCACGCTGCTGACGGCCCGGTGGGCGTCCTCATCGGAGGCGGCTCCGCGCACGCGGATCTCCACCAGCTTGGTGGCGCCCTCGCCGTCCCGCACCACCATCTTGGCCAGCGCCTCCATCACCGCATCCAGCGCCGCCTGGAAAGGGCGCAGCGCCTCCCCGTCCTCGGCGATGGTCCGGTGGCCGGCCAGGCCGCTGGCCATGACCACGGCGGTATCGCTGGTGCTGGTGTCGCCGTCCACGCTGATGCGGTTGTAGGAGCGGTCCACGGCGCGGCGCAGCGCCACCCGCAGCCAGCGCGGCTCGATGGCGGCGTCGGTGGTGACGAAGCACAGCGTGGTGGCCATGTTGGGATGGATCATGCCGGCGCCCTTGGTCATCCCGCCCACCGTGACGACCTTCCCCTCGATCTCCACCTGCGCCGCGCTGGTCTTGGGCCCGCTGTCCGTGGTGAGGATCGCCTCGGCGACCTCCTCCCCGGAGGGTCCCAGCGCCTGCACCGCCTGGGGAATGCCGCGGCGGATGGCGTCCATGGGCAGCGGGATGCCGATCACGCCGGTGGACGCCACCAGCACCAGATCTTCCGCGATGCCCAGGTGCTGCGCGGTCAACCGCGCCGTCTCCCGGGCGTCCGCCGCGCCTTGGGGCCCGGTGCAGGTGTTGGCGTTGCCGCTGTTGACCACGATGGCCTGGGTGCGCCCCGAGCGGATGCGCTCCTGGCACAGTATGACCGCGGGCGACTTCACCCGGTTGGTGGTGAACATACCGGCCGCGGGCGCCGGCGCGTCCGCCACGACCAGCGCCAGGTCCCTCTTCTGCGGCTTGATGCCGCAGTGGATCCCGGCCGCGCGAAAGCCCCTGGCGCTGGTGACGTGGCCGGAAATGATCTTCACGGGGATGTCGGCCATGGACGTCTCCTGCTCAAGGATAGAGCCCGGGTACGTTCAGCCCGGTCTCCTCCGGGAGCCCAAACATCAGATTCATGTTCTGAATGGCGCACCCGCTGGCACCCTTGACCAGGTTGTCGATGGCGGCGATGGAGATGGCCAGCCCTGCCCGCTCGTCCACCCTCACGGTCACGTCGCAGAAGTTGGACCCCAGCGTGGCTTTGGTCTGGGGCAACCCCTCGGTGACGATGCGCACGAAGGGCTCGCTGGAGTACGCCTCGCGGTACACCGCCATCAGGTCGGCGGTGCTGGTCTTCTGCGCCAGCGGCACGTAGGCGGTCACCAGGATGCCCCGCGTCATGGGGATGAGGTGGGGCGTGAAGGTCACCGTGATGGACTCGCCGGCGACCTCGCTCAACTCTTGCTCGATCTCCGGGGTGTGGCGATGCGTGGTCACGTTGTAGGCCTTCACGTTCTCGTTGACCTCGGAGAAGTGGGTGCCCATCGACAGCCCGCGCCCCGCGCCCGAGACGCCCGACTTGGCGTCGACGATGATCCCGGTGCGCGTCACCTTGCCCGACTGCAGCAGCGGGGCCAGGGCGATGACGGCCGCGGCCGGGTAGCACCCCGGGTTGGCCACCAGCCGCGCCGTCCGGATCGCGACCCGGTGCGTCTCCGGCAGGCCGTACACGGCCTCGTCCAGGTACTCGGGCGAGGCGTGCGCCATCTTGTACCAGCGATCATACAGGTGGGGCGCCTTCAGCCGGAAGTCCGGGCTGAGGTCGATGACCTTCGCGTCCTCCTTCAGCAACTCCGGCGCCAGTTTCATGGCCACGCCGCTGGGCAGCGACAGGAAGACCACGTCGCTGTCCGCGGCCAGGCGGGTCGCATCCGCCTCCACCGTCTTCCCCTCCACGAACCCCGCCAGGTTGGGGAAGAGGACGGACATCTCCTCGTCCTTCTTGGTCTCCGCCGTGAGGTGGACGAGCTGCACCTCCGGATGGACGGCCAGCAGCCGTGCCAGCTCCCCGCCCCCGTAGCCCGACGCGCCCACGATGCTGACCCTGATGGCCATGGCCACCCGCTCCTTTCGCTGTGACTCGCCTGAAATCTCTGCAGGGCTTCAATCTGCCAACGCAGGGGCACTCCAGAGATTTCAGGTGAGTCACCCGGCAGACCGCCGGTCCCGCGAATTGGCATGATTATACGATGCAAAGCATAAAAATGCAAGCCGCCGAGACAGATGCGGGCGGGAGCTACATGGGCGCCGGGCCGGCCAGGGGCGCCGGCGGGACGACATCGCCGCGGGCGATGGCGCACAGCACCTGCAGCAGTGCGCGGGCTGTGTCCAGGGACGTCAGGCAGGGCACCCGGGCCTCCGCGGCGGCCCGGCGCAGCCGGAAGCCGTTGGTGCCGGCGCGCCGGCCGCCGGAGGTGGTGTTGATGACCAGCCCCACCCGGCGCGCGGCCACCAGTTCTTCCGCCTGATGGTTGGTGATGTCCACGGGCTGCACGGCGAGACCGGCCTCGGCCAGCGCGCGCGCCGTCGCCTCGCTGGCGTACAGCGTGAACCCCAGATCGGCCAAGCCCGTCAGGATCTGCACCGCCGCGGGCTTGTCGCGGTCGGCCACCGCCGCCAGCACGGTGCGCGGCAGCCCCCTCGACGCCTCCGCGGGCG
>JACQTN010000007.1 GCA_016210785.1 Armatimonadota bacterium | reverse complement strand
CGGCTGTAGTGCGTGACGGCGATGGCGCCGGCCGCGGGCCCGGACTCGATGACGCGGACGGGGAACCGGCCGGCCACCTGGGCGCTGGCGATGCCGCCGCTGCTCAGCATCATCAGCACCGGCCGCCGGTAGCCGAGCGCGGCCAGGTCCCCGGCCAGCTTGTTCAGGTACCGCTCCATGATCGGCTGCACGTACGCGTTGACCACCGTGGTGGACGTGCGCTCGTACTCCCGGATCTCGGGGACCACTTCCGAGGAGATGGACACGAAGATCTCCGGCGCCCGGGCGGCGATCATCTCCTTCACCGCCACCTCGTGGGCGGGGTTGCGGAAGGAGTGGAGGAAACACACGGCCACGGCGGCGACGCCCTCCCGGCGCAGCCTTTCCACGGCCGCCGCGACCTGGTCGACGGCCAGCGGCTGGGCGACGTTGCCGTCCTTGTCGACCCGCTCGTCCACCTCGAGCCGCAGGGACCGGGGCACCAGGGGGTCGGGGAAGTCGATCATCACGTCGTAGGCGTCGTAGCGGCGCTCCCGCGCGATCTCCAGCACGTCCCGGAACCCGGCCGTGGTGATCAGGCCGGTCCGGGCCCCCTTGCGTTCGATCAGCGCGTTGGTCGCCAGCGTCGTCCCGTGGATGATCAGATCGACCTGCCCGGCCCCCAGGCCGTGCTCTCTCATCAGCCGCTCAAACCCCTTCACCACGGCGACCGATGGGTCGCGGGACGTCGTCAGGGTCTTGCCGAGCAGCAGGCGCCCCGTGTGCTGCTCCATCAGGACAAAGTCGGTGAATGTGCCCCCGATGTCCACGCCGAGGCGGTAGCGTCCGTTGGTGGCCCGGTTCATCCTCTCCACAGCCCCTTTGCCGTCCTGTGCGAATCCGTCAGGCCCGGATCTCTCCATGCTCGACCACGAGCCGGCCGTCGATCCACAGGCTGCAGTTCCGCGCGATGGCGTCCAGATGGGTGCGGCTGTCGACCACCCCGCCGTCCATCAGGTTGTTGCCGATCGCCATGTGCACGCCCCCGCGGGCCTTCTTGTCCATCCGCGGCTTCCCCACGAACCGGAGGGCCGGATTGAGGCCGATGGAGATCTCGGCCGGGAAGTACAGCGAGTTCTCGTCGCCATGCTGCCGCAGCAGATCCTGGAGCTGGCGGGCCTGCCGTCCCCCTGCGATGTGGACGACCCGGCTCTGCTCCACGGTGAACCGGAGTGGCTCCTCCAGAGCGCCCAGCCCGTCCATGGAGGAGTCGAAGACGGCCATCCCGTTGCAGGTGCCCTCCACGGGTGCGATGCCGCACTCGCCGTCCGGGAAACCGCACCGCATAAACCCGGAGAGGGGATGGGGGACCAGGGTGCCGGTGATGTAGAAGCTCAGGCGGTCCCGGATAGTCGCCGTCAGGTCCATGCCGAGCGGGGAGGTGACGCGCACCGTCTCGCCCTCGTCCCAGAGGCGGTGCAGCCGCTCGGCCAGGGCCTGCATCTCCCGGTACTGCTCCGCCGTGGCGCCCTCCATCAGGATCTCGGGGGTCAGACCGTCCATCCACATCTGGGCCGCCCCCGCCCTGGCCGCCTCGGTCCGCGCCTTCGTGTGGGCCAGAGAACGCGAGGCCGCCAGGCAGTTCAGCGTGGACGCCTTCATCGCCTCGGCCACCTCGGGAGGCGGCTCGTGCCCGGACAGATCGCGCGGCGTCATGATCATGAGCGTGGGATCGCCCCCCACCTCGCGGCAGGCCGCGGCCAGCGCCTGCCAGACGAGGGGGTCCACCCGCGTGTCGGTCACGATCAGGACCCGGTCCCCGGGCCTGACGTTCAGTTCGAACGGCACCCGCGCGTAGCGCATCATCTCCACGAACCGCAGATCCATCGGGCCTTCCCAGCCTCCCCCGGTCCCGCGCTGCTCAGCAACCGGACGCATCCTCAGCGGCCGGGCACATCCTCAGGGCGCACCGTTCCGGCGCCCGTCCGGCGCGCGGCGACATAGGTCTCGTAGTCCATCCAGCTCAACAGCGCGCCGCCGTCCACGTCGAGCGCCACGCCCGTGATGAAGTCTGCCTTGCTGGACGCCAAAAAGGCGACGGCGTACGCGTGGTCCTGGGGCGTGGCGAAGCGCCCGGCCGGGATCATCTTCAGTAAGAGGTCTCGCCGCTCTTGGGGCACCCGCGCCGCCAGGTGCGGTGTGAAGGTGGTCCCCGGGCAGACCGCGTTCACCTGAATGCCGTGAGGCGCCAGCTCGTAGGCCAGCTGGCGCGTCAGGCCGATGACGGCGGTCTTGGCGGCCACGTAGTGAGCGCCGCTGAAGATGGCGGTGCGGTGCGCCGAGATGGTGGAGATGTTGATGATCTTTCCCCGCCGGCGCCCGGTCATGAGGGGGATGACCGCCCTGCAGCACAGGAAAGTGCTGGTCAGGTTGACGTCCATGATCCGGCGCCAGTCCTCCTCGTCGATATCTTCGAACATCACGGTCTGCGACGCGCCCGCGCAGTTCACCAGGATGTCGATCCGCCCCAGGGCGTCCACGGCACGCTCGATGAGGCGGCGCACGTCGTCTCCCCGCGTCACGTCGGCCGGGAGCGCCAGGGCACGGTGCCCCCGGGCCTCGATCCGTCCGGCGACGGCCGCGGCCCGGGCCGCGTCCACGTCGTTCACGACGGGGATGGCTCCTTCGCCCGCCAGGGTGGCGGCAATGGCCTCGCCGATGCCACCGCCCCCGCCCGTGATGAGGGCAACTCGATCCTCCAGCTCCATGCGGTGCACGCGCCTCTCGTCAGACGGTGATGACGCCGTCATTGAGCACCACGCGGTCGTCGATGGTCAACGTGCAGCCCCGGCACACGCCGTCGATGTGGGTGATGCTCCGGATCGTGCCGCCGATGTCGGCGTTGGTGCCAATCCCCACGTGCACCCCGCCGTAGGCCTTCTTGTCGGTGCGGATGTTGCCGATGAACTTCAGGCTCGGGTTCAACCCGATGGAGATCTCCCCCGGCAGGTAGAGGGAGTTCTCATCCCCGTGGGCCCGCAGGAGCTCCTCCAGCTCGCGGGCCTGCCGCCCGCCCTCGATCTTCCTCACGAAGCTCTTCTCCACGGTGAGCCGGATCGGCTCATCGAGACCGCCCAGGCCGTCGGCCGAGACGTCCCAGACCACCACGCCGTTGCACGTGCCTTCCACCGGGGCGATGCCGCACTCGCCGTCGGGAAAGCCGCACCGCTTCCCCGCGATGTAGGGGCTCTGCTGGAGCAGGCCGGCGATGTAGAACCCCTTCCTCCCTTTGACCGACGCCGTCAGGTCGGTGCCGGCGGCCGAGGTCATGCGGACGCGCTCTCCCTCGTCCCACAGACGGCACAACCGTTCCCCCAGCGCCTCCATCTTGCGGTAGTCGTCGGCCGTCGCGCCGTGCATCAGCATCTCCGGCGTCAGGCTGTCCATCCAGATATGGGCCGCGCCGGCCTTGGCCGCCTCGAGCCTGGCCCTGGTATGGGCCAGGGAGCGGGAGGCCGCCAGCACGTTGAGGTCGGCGGCCTTCATCGCCGCGGCCACCTCCGGCGGCGGCTCATGGCCCGAGACCTCCCTGGGCGTGATGATGGCGACGGTCACCTCGCCGCCGACCTCGCGGCAGGCCGCGGCCAGCGCCTGCCACACCAGCGGGTCCATGCGGGTATCGGTGACGATCAGCACCCGGTCGCCGGACTTCGTGTTCAACTCGAAGGGCACGCGTGCGTACCTCATCATCTCGATGATCCTGAGGTCCATTCCCCGCCTCCTCATCACCCGTGTCAGACGCTCTCAGGCCTCAACCGCCTCCTGGTCCAGAGACACGCGGCGTCTGCTCCGAATCCCCCCGCCCATCTGTCCCTCCTCGCCATCGTGCGTCCGGCGTCAGCCGGCGACACGGGATCGCGCGTCAGAAGTGCCCCACCTGGCGGCGGGCCTCGTCGAATCCCAGTCCCCGATCAAGCAGCCGGACGAACCGGTCGTCCGCTGCCTCCATCTCTGCCGCCCGGCGTGCCACGTCCGCGACCGCGTGGGCGGGGAGCACCACGATCCCCGTCCGGTCCGCCATCGCCCAATCGCCCGGCTCCACGCGCACGTCCCCCCACTGCAGCGCCGCCCCGCGATCGACGAACCGGATCCTTCCCTTGCCGGTCCGAGGAGTGACGTGCGCCGTCGCCAGGAGGAAGTCCATCTCCTCGATCTCCTCGGCATCGCGGGCGCCACCCCGGATGACGCACGCCGCGAGTCCCTGCAACATCGCCGCCCGGGTGGCCAGCCCTCCCCAGTTGGAGACCGGTTTCCCCCACGCGTCGATGAACAGGATGGAGCCTGACTTCGTCAGGTGAATCTGCTGGCCGATGGTGAAATCTTCCACCGGGTAACGCGGGACAAGGTCGACCTCGGCCAGCACCGTCTCGATGGGGCCCGCGGCGCGCATCCTTCTCCCCAGCACCCGCAGTCCCTCGATCACTCCGCCCCGCCCCGCCTTCGACTCGTCCAGCGCGTCGGAGACGCTGCTCGACGAACACCGGCACAGCTGTTCCGCCAGCGCACTCATGCGGCATCACCTCACGATCGACCCGGCACGCCTACCATCCCCGAATGGCGGCGAAGACCGGCCGTCCCATTCAGACCTCGGCCGATCCCGGGACGGGCTGTGCGAAGTACTCCTCGGACGCCTGCCGGATGTGTTCGCGCATGGCGGTGTCCGCCTGCTCCGCGTCGTGCGCCTGCAGGGCGGCGATGATCGCCTCATGCTCTCGGATTGAGCGAGAGGCGCGTCCCGAGATGAACAGAGGCGTGAGCACGGTCAGGCCGACCCAGAGCTGGTTGATCAGGCGGACGAGCCCGGGCATCCGGGCGCTTTCGTGCACGAGCCGGTGAAAGCGCGCGTTCCGCTCCACCACGCTGGACGCGTCCTGGGCGGAGACCGCATCGGCCATGGCACGGTTGGCCGCCTTCAACGGCTCCAGCTCCTGGGGCAGAATGCGTCCGGCAGCCAGCCGCGCAGCCTCGCACTCGAGGAGCTGGCGCAGATAGTAGTTCTCGCGGACATCTCCCTCGCTGTACTCGCGAACGACGAATCCCCGCTGGGGGAGCTGGATGATCAACCCCTCGCTTTCCAGCCGGCGCAGCGCCTCCCGGACAGGCTGGCGGCTCACCTTGAGTTCGGCCGCCAGATCATCCTGGACCAGGCGCTCTCCAGGGCGGAACTTCCCCCTCAGGATCGCGTCGCGGACGACGCGGGTGACCGCATCGTTGACGGAGACGATCGCCTCGGGCGTGATGGCCGGAAGCCTGGCTCCGTCCGATGAGCGCAACATGCACCACCGCCTCTCTCGACGACCGGATCGCCGCGCGTGCGGGCCATACCGGCCGGATGGGCCTTGCTCTCCCCAGTGCGGCTGCAACAGCGCGGCAAAGAGCCGCCTGGAGTGCCAGCCATCCGGGAGGACGCGACGTGACCGAATTTGAAAATCCGAGGATCTTTGGATCCGGAAATCCCAATTCGATCCTCAAGCCGGTTTTCCTTCACACTCCGACAGTCGGCAGCACATTTTGATGCGAAACGTACGTTCGGTAGTGCCGGCTCGGATCGCCATCACGCTGGTCTCGCTCAGATCTAACCTGCTCGGCGACGGCCTGCGCGACGCGCTGGACCCGCGCCTCCGCGTGTGAGATCGCGTGTGAGCTCGCCAGCCCAGGGACGCGGCGCCCGGAAGTGCGAAGGTGATTGATCGCCGCGTGTCAAATTCCAGCCGCGGAGTCGACGGCGGACGCTAGGTGCGCGTCTCGGAAAGCCGCAGTGCGTGCATGCGCAGGACCGGCTTCCCACGATGTGTCGGTACCGGCGCTGCGAGTTGAACGGCGCAGGATTGGACTCGCGCCGCCGAGTCCGAGCATCATGATTGTTCCGGCATATCCCACCGTCGCGGGTGGGGACGAGGGGAGGGGAAGGACCTCCCCTCGTCGGACACTTGGTGAAGGCCGGAGTGGCGTAAAGTCACTCCGGCCAACCTTGCAGGCTAGGGAGCCCTATGATCACCGGCATTGACCACGTCATCATCCTGGCGGACAGTCTCGATCAGTCCATCCCCCGCTACGAAACGCTGGGGCTCGAGGTGGTGCGGGGCGGCATCCACCCGCAGGGGACCGAAAACGCGCTTATCTCGCTGGCGGACGGATCGTACATCGAGTTGTTGGCGATCCGCGACCCGTCCGGCCCCGGGTCGCGGTTGTGGCGGCGGCCCGACGGCGGTATGCGCGCGGCGGGGGAATACGGCGGATACGCGGTGGGGTCGGACGGCCTGGAGGCCGACATGGCCCGCATCCAGCGCCGGGGGCTAACGCTGGACGGCCCGAGGGCCGGGGCCCGCGAGCGTCCCGACGGGAAGATGCTGAAGTGGAAGACGGCGGTCTCCAACCACCCTGTCCTGCCCTTTCTCATCGAAGACGAGACTCCGCGTACCCTGCGCATCGGCCCGCCGTCTCGCGGGTTTGGGATGCACGCGCGCACCGCCGAGATCGTCGTCGTCGTGGAAGATCTGACCGGCACGGCGCGCCTGTACCAGCAGTTGATGGGATCCGCGGAGGAGGCGCGTAGCGATCGGGAGGTTCGCGTGCGCGCTGGCCCGGGACGTGTCGTGCTGTTCCAGCCCGGGCCCGGCGATCCCGCCCGACGGCACCTCGACCGCTCCGGGCCGGGGGTCTACGCCCTGGTGCTCGACGTCGCCGGGTGGCCGGACAGCATCCGGGCCATCGAGTCTGCCCTTCGACAGGAAGAGCGCGACCGGATCATCGATCCGGCCCGCACCGGCGGCGCGCGGATCGTGCTGCGTCCGGCATAACGCGGGGGGGACCGCGCGGACTATCGTATCCCCCGTTGTGAGGCGTCGGGACGGCGTACGGACGGTCTTGCAGCCTGCATAACGCGCGAGGACGGGGCGGAAATTGTGTGGCGCTGCGCGTCGCGCGCTAGGCTATTCCGTTCGCGCTGAGTCCGTCGAAGCGCGGGGACTCGCGGCCTTCGACACCTGTCCTGAGCGACGTTCGCGACGCCCGCCCTGCGCACTTCGAGAGTCTCAGTGCGAACGAAGTCGAAGGAGGGTCAGGCCGAACGGATTTCTCAGACAGGCTGCTAGCCGTGCGCGTGCTCCTGCGCGGCTGCGTATCGCGAGAGGAGCCGGGAGCGCGCGCACCAGACCATGCGCGCCAGACCACGCTTGGCAGAGGTGACCCATGATCTCATTTGTCGACCATGTCCTCATCCTCACCGGCGACCTCAGCACGCTCATACCTCCGTACGAGACGCTGGGTTTCGAAGTGGTGCGCGGCGGCGTCCACCCGCAGGGCACGGAGAACGCGCTGATCCCGCTGGCGGACGGCTCGTATCTGGAGTTGATCGCCGCCCCCACGCCCGAGATCGCCCGCAAGTCCCGCTACTGGCAACGCGCGGACGGCGGCCTGCGCGGGTACGGCGAGTACGGGGGCTATGCCTGCAACTGCGGCGACCTGGACGGCGACGCGGCCGGGATGCGCGCCCGGGGCCTGGCCGTGGAGGGTCCTATGGATGGTTCGCGCCAGCGCCCCGACGGGCAGATGGTCCGGTGGAAGCGCGTGTACCCTGAGCACCTCGACCTGCCCGCCGCCGTGCAGGACGTTACCCCGCACACGCTCAAGATCGCGCCGCCCACGCGGGGCGTCGGGCTGCACGCACGCATGGCCGCGGTAGTCGTGCTCGTGCCGGACGCAGGGGCCGCGGCGCGGCTCTACGAGCAATTCCTGGGACGCGCACGAGAGGAGCGCCCCGAAGCGAAAGGCCGCGATCGGCACTTCCCGCTTCCGCAGGGCCGCGTCATCGTCCGGGAACCCGCGCCGGGCACGCCGGCCCGCGAGCATCTCGAGCGGAAAGGCAGTGGCCTCTATGAGGTCGTGCTGGCGGTGCGGGGGTGGCCGGGCACGCTCGGACCGCTTGAAGGTCATCTGCGCCGGGACGGTGACGCCCGCCTGATCGACCCGGCGCTCACGGGCGGCGTGCGGATCCTCGTGGAGCCAGACCGCTAGGTGACCCGGCGAAGTACTCGCCCGCAAAGAAACGGCGTTTGGCGCCCCGATTCTCGGGGGCGTGTGTCACTCCCCGTGACTCCAGCGCCGCCGGTGCGACAGTTCATCCGCCGGCATGGAGTGATGCGATGAGCGGAACTGAACCCATCGGATCGCTCGGCCTGCGCGTCGGTCAGTCGGCCACGCGCACCAAAACGGTCACCGACGAAGACCTGCGCCTGTTCGCCGAGATCACGGGCGATCACAACCCGCTCCACTTCGACGACGCCTTCGCCGCGGCCACGCGCTTCGGCCGCCGCGTGGCGCAGGGCGGGATCGCCGCGGGACTGCTGAACGCGCTGGTGGCGATGGAGCTCCCGGGGCCGGGGACGGTCTTCATGAGCCAGACCATCAACTACCGGGCGCCCACGTACGTCGGAGACACATTGATCGCGCGGGTGGAGGTCGTGAGCCTGAAGCCGGACAAGCCGGTGTGCCACCTCAAGTTCGAAGTGAAAAATCAGGAAGGCGTGGTGGTGCTGGACGCGGAGGCGTGGACCTACACGCTGCGCCCCGACCTCACTCCTTGAAACGAGGATCGAGCACGTCCCTGACCCCGTCCCCCAGCACGTTGAAGGCCAGCACCGTCACGAAGATGGCGACTCCCGGCAGCGTGGCCACGTGCGGCGCCGAGTACAGGAAGGTGCGGCCGTCGCTCAGCATCGCACCCCACTCCGGCGCCGGCGG
>JACQTN010000208.1 GCA_016210785.1 Armatimonadota bacterium | reverse complement strand
CCGCCTCCCCGTGCAGCAGCCCGCCGAGGCGCAGGTATGTGTCCACCTCCGCCAGGGCCACCCGCTCGCCCACCACCGAGAGATTGAGGGCGCCCCCGGCTCCGATCTGCCCGGACAGGTAGACGCCGGTGGCGCCCCGGCGCAGGGCCAGCGCATCTACAGTGATGGTGCCGCTGTCGTACCAGATCACGCCCTCCGCGTCCTCGATGGGCAGCACGGTGCGGAAGGACGCGCCTGCACCCATCCTCAGTCCGGCCAGGGCGATCACGCGCCCTCGATGCCCCGCGGCAACGAAGCCGCCGGTGGCCGGTCCCCGGGCGGGCAGCAGCACCGGGAGCCCGAGGCGCAGAGGGCTGTCCAGGTCCATGCTGGTGGCGTGCGCCTGGGCCAGGAACCCCGGACGCTGCAGGTCGATGAGGACGTGCCCCGCGAGCGCGCTGCCGCCGGGGAGCCGGGCAGTGACGTCGGCAAAGGTGAGATGGCGGCCGTCGTAACCCACCGTCCCGGAGAACGCCTCCACCGGCTGCCGGTTCAACGTGCTCTGCGCGGCGGTGATGCTGCCTTCCACCCGCGGGATAGAGAGAATGCCGGCCACGCGCACCTCCCCGCTGGCGCGCCCCGACAGCGTCAGGCCGGCCCGCGGGAAGAACAGGAACTTGAGCGTCGCCAGGTCCAGGTTGCTGCTCTTCACCACCAGATCCAGCAGCGGGTCGGGTGTCCGGCGGATCTCGCCGCGCACCGCCAGCGGTGCGCCCTGGAGACTGCCGCGCAGACCCGCGCTGGCGACGCGGAGGTTGTCCACCTCCATGGGTCCGTTGACGCCGGCCAGCAGCGCGCGCTGCGGCAGGAGCAGCGCCTGCCCGTCCCGCAGCATCAGGGTCCCGCGGTAGTCCAGGACGTTGCGGTTGCGCCAGCGCTCCGAGGTAAGCTGCAGGCGCCCGTCCACGGTCCCCGCCTGCCAGTCGAGCCTGGGCAGGCGGAGCAGGTAGCTGGCCCAGTGGCGCAGGTCCACCCGCGCCACATCCACGTCCAGGGAGAAGGTGCCCGCCCGCAGCAGGTAGGACCCACGCACGCGCGCCTGCACCCGGCGCCCGCCGCCCTCGTCGGCGCCCGAGAAGTCCACGGCCACACGGGGAGACCGGCGCATGTCCAGGCTGCCCTCCACGCGGCTCATCACCACGTGGAACGGCGTGGGAAGCTGCAGCGCGTCGTAGTATAGCACCGTGCCGCGGGAAAAAGTGAGCCGGGCGCGCAGCCCTGGCGCGCTGGGGTCTGGCGGGCGCTGCCGGGCGACCAGGTCGGCATAGTTCCACCGACCCCTGCCGTCGCGGGCCACTCGCAGGTACGCGTCCTCCAGGTCGATGGCGTTGATGCTGGCGAGCGGCCCGCGGCCGGTGAGCAGGTCCGTGATCAACTGCGCGGGGTTCATGCGGACCGTCACGCGGCGTGCCCGCACGAAGGGCGTCTGCCCGTCCGGCTCGGTGATGAGGACATCTTCCAGGACCACGCCCCGCCACGGCGAGCCGCGGACCGCTCCCAGGCTCACCCGCCGGCCCAGTCCCTCGCTTACCGCAGCCAGGATCCCCTGGCGCACCGCGTCGGGCACCTGGGCGCGCTCCGCGACCAGGCCCAGGAACCCCGCCAGGGCCAGCAGGACGATCACGGCGGCGAGCAGCGTCCGCATCACGTGGTCCGGATGAACACCCTTCCTACCAAATAACGTCCCGCGCGGCCGGGGAAGTTTGGCGGCGCCGCTTCTCAGCCCCAGATACTCCGGTGCACGGTGTGACGCGATCTTACATTCCCCACATAGCTTCTCAGCGGATGATCAGGGGGATCTGGAAGCTGCCCAGGATCACCCAGTCGGTCGGGATCGTCCGCATGGCAAACGCGTCGAAGTTGAGGAAGTTGGCGTCGGTGGACCCGAGCTGGGGGAAGCCAAACGGCACGACCTGCAGCAACAGGTCCGTGTTCTTGCCGGCGCTCTCGAACAGCTCGATGGCCTGGGCGAAGTCCTCCGCGGGCAGCGGCCGCGGTTCCTGGGCCACCATCATCTTGAAACGCTCTTCCACCGGAAGGCCGTCCGCGCCCGAGGCGCCCGCGGACCGGATCACCAGCACCGCGGGGCCCGTGGGGAAGTTGCGCGGCACCGGCACCTCGATGATGCGGGAAATCTGCTCGGCCTGCTGGAAGGGGCGCACCCGGATGCGCACCCTGACGATCCCGCCCGCCCGCACCTCCCGTGCCGCCACCTGGGCGTCCATGATGGTGGCGGTGCGCCGCCGGCGGTCCACTTCCACCTCCACCGCCATGTCCATGGGATCCACGGTGCGGAACTCGTTGTTGAAGGCGAACTGCACCGCCTCGGGCAGGTCCAGCGCCGCCGCGGCGGCGATGTTGCGGCCGCTGTAGAAGACGTTCTCGCGCACGAGGTTGCGGGGGAGACCGCGCGCCCGCATGGTGATCTTGACCCTCGCCGTCCCCTCACCCGCCTCGTCCATGGCCTGCTCGATGGCGCTGGCCAGGATCACGGGAACGAAGTTGCTGGCCAGATCGCGCCGGCGCACCACCTGCGCGCCCATGCGGAGCGTCTTATTGTCCGCGGTGCGCACGGTGACGCGGACGTTGAAGAAACGCGGTAGCCGCCCGATCTCGCCCCCCAGGCCGGCGCTGCGGTCCATGGTCACGCGACCCACCATGGACCCGATCTCGCCCAGCTTGAAGGGGTGCTGCGTGCTCCGGATGATGGTGTGGACGTAGGCGTTGGTGAGCGCGTATTCCGCCGCGCCCGCGTTCAGCATCGGATGGGCGAACGCCAGGATCTTGTTGCCGTGGCGGTAAGAGAGCGTGCCCACGGCGCCGAAGCCCACGTCCCCCCGCACCACCTCCACGCCGATGGCGCTGCCCGGCTCCAGGGGCGCCTCCGGAAAGCGGGCGCCGCCCCGCCCCGTAGTGGGCCCCTGCACCGGGATGACGTTGTGCCGGGCCATCAGGTGGGTGAGGAGCTCAAAGGCGCGGGGGCCCAGGCCCCACGCCGTCAGCGGCACCGCCGCCGGCGACGCGGCGGCCACACCCGGAGGCCCGGCGGCGTTGATGGCCTCCGCCTGGGCGGTGCTGTCGGCGATGACAACCCGGGTGATGGCCCGACCGTTGACGCGGATGGGCTGCCGGCTGACGTAGACCCGCGGGTGCACGTCCCCGGCCGTGCCCCCCTCCAGCAGTTTCAGCATCTCCTCGATGGGCGTGGCCAGCCCGACGTTGGCGTCGGGGCCGCGGAAGTTGCCCAGCGAGAAGCCGTGCGCGCCGATGATGCGCCCGTTGACGTAGAGGGGACTGCCGCTCATCCCCTGGGCGGTGCCGCCCAGCCGCTCCAGCACCGGCCCCGTGATGCGGAACATGATCAACTGCCGGCCCCCGCCGGCGTCCAGGACGCCGAGGATCTCCACCGGATAGTCCTCGACCCTGATTCCCTGGATCACCGTCCTGCCCACACCCTTCATCCCCACCCGCACCTGAGCCAGGGGCATGGTGAGCGGCCCCTCCTGGGCGAGCCCGCCCGGGGGCAGCAGCAGGATGGCGGTGACAAGAAGCAAAAAGCCGGCTGGCCAGTGCAGGCGCCGTCTCAAGGCAGGGTCCCTCCTATTGGGATGCGTCCAGGATGACAGGAGAAAAGGGCTGACGCTGGGGTGGGCCGGGCGGCGGCTCAGGTGCGGCAGATCCTCGCCACCGCGGTCCCCAGCGTGATTATCTGTTGCGGCCGGACCAGCACGTCGATCACTGTGCCGCTCACCTTCGCCCGCGCCGCGACCTCCCGCGGCTTGGTGGCCGTGCGGACGAAAACCAGCGGGTCGCCCTCGCGGACCCGGGCGTCCAGCCGCACCAGACCGTCCGCCAGCACCTCGCCGGTGAGGCTGGACCGCACCTCCTCGATCGTGGGGCAAGTCTGCCCGGGCGCCGCGGGCGCTGCCAACGCCACCGACAGCACCGCGATGACGCCTGCCAGAGCCAGAATGCGGCCCCTCATGCCGTTCACCTCCACCATTCCACCTTCCCATTATACAATACGCAGCCGGCGGCCCAGGCGTGCGCGGCGGCTAGCCCCAGTTACCCGGCCTCAAGGTGTTTCGCTCCTGGTACATCTCCGACACAGCTTCTTAGGTCCCAAACTCCTCTGGCCGGGTGGAGGAGCGGCCGAAGAAGTACCGGATCGCCTCCACGATCCGGCGGGAGGCCTGGCCGTCGCCGTAGGGGTTGACCGCGGTGGCCATGCGCCGGTAGGCGTCCTGATCGGTAAGCAGGTGGCTAACCTCCACCACGATACGCTCCCGGTCGGTGCCCACCAGCCGGACGGTGCCGGCCGCCACTCCCTCCGGCCGCTCGGTGGTCTGCCGCAGCACCAGAACCGGCGTCCCCAGCGCCGGGGCTTCCTCCTGGATCCCCCCCGAGTCGGTGAGGATGAGGGTGGCGCGCGTCATCAACTGCACGAACGGCCCGTAGTCGGGCGGCTCCATCAGCAGCGCCCGCGGGTGTCCCTCCATCACCCCGTATACCACGCGCCGCACCACGGGGTTGCGGTGCACGGAGAAGATCAGCCGCAGGTCGGCGAAGCGGTCCAGCAGGTCCCGCAGCGCCAGGCAGATCTGCCGCTGCGGATCGCCCCAGTTCTCGCGCCGGTGCGTCTCCACCAGCAGGAACCGGCCGTCCAGGTCGGGCAGGCCGGCCTCCGGGGGGAAAGGCCCGGCGGCCGCCACTTGACGCAACGCGTCAATCACCGTGTTGCCGGTCACGTAGATCGCGTCCCGCGGGATTGCCTCGCGCAGCAGGTTGTCGCGGGCCCAGGCGGTGGGGGCGAAGTGCAGGTCCGCCAGCGACGTGGTCATGCGGCGGTTCATCTCCTCGGGGAAGGGGTGGTACTTGTTGGACGTGCGGAGGCCCGCCTCGATGTGCCCGATGGGGAGGCTGTGGTAGAAAGCGGCGAGCGCTCCCACGAAAGTGCTGGAGGCGTCGCCCTGCACCAGCACCAGGGCCGGACGCACCTCCCGCAGCACCCGGTCCAATCCCTCCAGGGCACGCACCGTGATCTCGGCCAGGGACTGCTCGGGCTGCATCACGTTGAGGTCGTGGTCCGGCATGATGTGGAACAGGCGCAGCACCTGGTCCAGCATCTCGCGGTGCTGGGCCGTAACCACGGTGATGGGGCGGAACTCGCCGGGGCGCGCGCGCAGCGCCTGGATGACCGGAGCCATCTTCACGGCCTCCGGGCGCGTGCCGAAGACAGTCATGATGGCGAGCGGGGCGTCGGTCATGCCCGCCAGTGCTTGCTTCCTCGCCAGGGTGTCATGATGGTGACGGCGAGCCCGCATCCGGCTCCGCTCCGGGGCGGCCTCGCGGACCGATCTACGGCTCGCTTCCTGTAGTTGCGATGCCAAACTCGCCCTACGGGCTCACACATGGCATCGCTCCTCTCTGGCTCGCCAAGATCGGTATCCCACTCGGCCGCAGTCACTTCGCCCGGATGCGGGCTCGCCCTCCTGCCGTCAACTGCCCCCGAACCTCCGCGCGTGAGCACTAGCGCAGGAACTCGAAGAGGCGGAGGCGCCGCACTCCCAGCACGATCAGGCACCCCAGGATCCCCAGCGCCACGAAAGCCGCCACCCGGCCGACGCCGGCCAGCGCCAGGGCCGTCGCCCCCAGGAAGGCGCTGCACAGGTACAGCAGCAGCACCGTCTGGCGCTGGCTCAACCCGCGGTCCAGCAGCTGGTGGTGCAGGTGCCCGCGGTCGGGGAGATAGATGGGCTGGCCGCTGCGGTACCGGCGCACGATGGCGTAGGCCGCGTCGAAGATGGGCACGCCCAGGGCCAGGATGGGCACGAAGAGCGAGATGGCGGCCACGCTCTTGAACATGCCCATCACCGAGAAGGCGCCCAACACGAAGCCCACGAACATGG
>JACQTN010000205.1 GCA_016210785.1 Armatimonadota bacterium | reverse complement strand
CGATCGGCCGGTACTCGTCCCACTTCAGCTCGTTGTAGCAGGCCTTGATCTTGATCTGCGGGCAGCACTCCGGGATGTTGGCGTCAAAGATCTCCTGGGCTTTCTGTACTTGTGCCTGCGCTTCCGTCTTCAGTTGCTCCAGGGTTTTGCCTCCCGGCTTCGTCACCATGCAGACGTTCAGGCACAGCGTCTTGGGATTCTCCTCCTTCTGCGTGCGGCACCACTCGGTGCCGGGGTGCAAGGGGTGATCGCGGTCCGGAGAGGAGGACGTGGTGACGACGCCCTGGAGGACCTGGAAACAGGCGGCCTCCGGTTTGAGGCAGTGGTATTCGAGCTGCGCGATGACGAGCCGGCCCCCCTCCTCCGGCTGCGGGACCTCCATGCGCTCAATCGCCAGGCTCAACACGCCCCCTTTCTCATCGATCACCTGCGGAAGCGGCACGCCGCTTTCCGGATCTGGTTGGGACACGGCCACGCGCTCCGCCGATCCCGGTTGCCGCAGGCTCAGCCTGACGGCTCTGACGACGCCGCTATTCGCCGGAGGGAACACCTCGACCCAGACGCGGAAATTGTCGCAGGCGTAAGAGAACGGCTCGGACTCCACCGGACGCAGGTACACACCGGGCAGGTCAACCGTTGTCCTGGCAGATACTCCGCCCGCGCGGGCCGTCACCACCGCGGTGGGTTTCCTGCCGAAGGCCAGAAGACCCGCCGCCGACGCACCCGGGTGTGGCGCCACCGGCTCGATGGTGCCCGAAGAGGTCCGCCAGACAGTGTCCGGAGCCGGCGTCAGGTTGCCAAAGCGATCGAACGCCCGCACTTCGATGCGCGTCTGGGTGTACGGTGGCCTCTTTCGCGGGTTCTCCACCGGCCGAAACTCGAGCCGTCGCGGTTTCCCCGGCGGGAACTGCACCTGCGTCTGCGCCACGCAATCCACCAGCGGGTCACCGACAGTCAGGGTCCAGGTGCCGGCACGGCGGCAGCGGATCGCAAACTCGTAGCGGCCGCGTCTCTGCCGTATGGGCCGGAAACTCTCCAGCGGTCGGGACGGAGGGTCGAATGCCTCGATCCCGGCGAACAGCGAAGCGCCTGCGACCGGCCGGCCCCGCCAGTCAGTTGCCCGCACCACGACCCGCATCGGCCCGCCGACTACCGCCGACCGCACGGGGAAGATGGTGATGGTCGAGACCACGCCCTCGGTATAGATCTTGAAGAAGGCATCGACGGCATCGGGATACTCCGCCACCCTCGCCCGCACCACGTATAGACCAAGAGGGCGGGCCAGGCGAAAGGAGACCCGTGCCCGGCCGGCGACGTCTGCTCTGACCGTGTGCCGGCTCCGGTCTCCCGGCAGGCCGCGCATATCGGCTCCCTTCGGTGCCCGGACGACCTCCCAGACCACGCTGACCCCCACCGGCCCGCCGCGTCCGTCTGTGGGTGGACGGCCATCGCGCCCGACGACGGCCACCGCGAGCGGGGCCGGTACCATCTGCCCGCTCAGACCATGGTGCTCCGCCCCGCCCAGGGACCGGACCACGAAGGGACCGTTCTCAGCGCGCATGGATGCCTGCCCCTCCCGTACACTCCCTCGCCCGCCACCGCCCTGCTTCACGATCGGAATCCCTATTCGCCTGTCAGGCGCGGGTCTAAGGCGTCGCGCAGGCCGTCGCCAAACAGGTTCAACCCCAGGACCAGCAGCGCGATGGCAGTTCCGGGGAAGATGGACACCCACGGCGCCAGGGTCAGGAAGCGCTGACCCTCCGCCAGCATCACACCCCAAGACGGCAGCGGCGGCGGAAGCCCCAGCCCCAGGAAGCTCAGGCTCGACTCCGTCAGCACGGCGAACGACGTCCGCAGCGTCGTCAAGACCACGATGGTCGCCATCATGTTGGGCACCACGTCGCGGAGGATGATGCGGCCTGCGGAGGCGCCCAGCGCGCGCGAAGCGTCCACGTACTCCAGCCCCCGGATGCGGAGCGTCTCCCCGCGGGTCAGCCGGGCAAAGTGCGGGATATTCCCGATGCCGATGGCGACCACCAGGTTGGCCATTCCCCGGCCGAAGACGGTGACGATGGCGATGGCCAGCAGCAGGAGCGGAAAGGACATGGCGATGTCCACCAGCCGCATGATGAGGCCGTCGATTCTCCCGCCAAAGAAGCCGGCCACGACGCCGATGACGGAGCCGAAGGTCGCACCCAGCAGCACCGACAGGAGCCCGACGGCCACCGAGACCCGGCTCCCCCAGATGATGCGGCTGAGGACATCGCGCCCGAAGCCGTCCGCGCCCAGCGCGTACGCGTCGCCCGGCGGCGTCAGCATCCTGGTCAGGTTCTGCCTGAGCGGGTCGTAGGGGGCGAGCCAGGGTGCGGCGACCGCGGTCAGGGTGATCACCGCCACGATGGTCAGTCCCAGCAGCGCGCTCCAGCGCCGGAAAAGCGTCCGCCAGAAACGCCAGCGATGCGTGGTCAGCACCGGAACGTCAGTCATAGGTCAGCCGCGGATCCACCAGCGAGTAGACCACGTCCGTCAAGAGGTTGACGAGGATCACGCCCAGACAGAAGACGATGATGCATCCCTGGACCAGGGGATAATCGCGCGAGAAGATCGCCTCCACCATCAGCCGGCCGATCCCCGGCCGGCTGAAGACGATCTCGATGGTCACCGCGCCGCCCAGCAGGTAGGCCATGTCGATGCCGATGACGCTGACGATGGGCAGGCCGGCGTTGCGGATGGCGTGCCGGTTCACCACCAGGAACTCGGAGAGTCCCTTGGCGCGCGCGGTGCGGATGTAGTCCTGCCGCAGCACCTCCAGCATGGCGGAGCGGCTCATGCGCGCCAGCAGCGCCATGGAGCGCGAGCCGATGGCGAGGGCCGGCAGGACCAGGTACGGCCACGTCTGGAAGAGCCCCCCGCTGCCTCCGCCGAACATGGGGAACAACGGATACCGGTACCCCAGCAGGTAAATCAGCAGGATGCCCACCCAGAACGGCGGCGCCGAGACCCCGACGACGGCCCCCGTCATCACCACGTAGTCCATCGCGCTGTTGCGCCGGACGGCGGCCACGATCCCCAGCGGGATGCCCAGGACGACGGCGATGAGCACGGCGCTCAGCGCCAGCTCCACCGTGGGCCGAAGCTGGGAGGCGATCGTCTTGAGGACCGGGACGTTGCTGTGGATGGAGACGCCCAGATTCCCCGTGATCGCGTTGCCCACGTACTTGACGTACTGGTAGTAGATGGGCATGTCCAGACCGTAATGCTGGCGCAGCATCCGGACCAGCGCGGGGTTCACCGCGTCCCCGAGTTGGCCCACCAGAAACTGGATGGGATCCCCGGGCGCCAGCCTGATGATGACGAAGACCAGGCTGACGGCGCCGATCACGGTGGGCACCAAGTGGAGCAGACGGCTGGCGAGGTAGGCGGCCCTCACGGAGATGACCCGCCTTCGCCGACGACCATCACACGGCTGAGGCGTGCCACGCCTCTCGCGTCACACGGGGTGCGCCCGGTAGAACTTCACCATCTGGTCAACCACGTACTGCACCTCGCGGTCCGTGATCCACGGATGGATGGGCAGCGTGAGGATCTCCTTCACCACCCGCGATGCCACCGGGTGGGCGTCGGACGGGGTCGGGAAGTGCTGCGCGTAATAGCGCATCTCGGGGATGAGGATCGGGTAGTGGATCAGCGCCTCGATGCCGGCGTCCACCAGGTGCGTCATCAGCGCGTCCCGGCGCGGCACCCGCACCACATAATGCAGGAAGGCGTGCTCCGCCCAGGGCTGCACCACGGGTGTCCGCACCGGCAGGTCGGACTCGGCGATGAGTCTATTGTACAGGGCGGCCACCTGCCGGCGGCGCGCGTTCCACTCGTCGAGCTGCCTGAGGTGGATGCGGCCGATGGTGCACGGGATCTCGTCCAGTTGCAGGTTGAGGCCGGGCCGCACCGAGTCCCGTTCCAGGGGAAACATCCCCGCGTTGGGCGACTCGTTGAACTGGATCTTCTCGAAGAAGGACTCGTCGATGGGCTTGCGAGGCCACCCGTGTCGGGAGACGGCCGCGCAGGCCTGGTAGAGTTCGTAGGAATTGGTGGTGATGGCGCCTCCCGTGGTGCACACCGAGATATTCTTGCTGCCCAGGCTCAGCATGCCGATGTCGCAGAGGCTGCCCGCCTTGCGGCCCCTGTACCCGGCGCCCAGGGCGTGGGCGCAGATCTCGATGGTGCGCAGGTTGTGGGCGCGGGCAAACTCCACCAGAGGGTCCATGTCCGCGGGGTGACCGTACATGTGGGTGACGATCAGCGCCTTGGTCCGCGGCGTGAGCCGGCGCGCGGCCGTCTCCGCGGTCATGGTGGCCGTGCTCTCGTCGATGTCGCAGAAGACGGGCGTCGCTCCCAGAAACGCGGTCACCTCCGCGCTGGACGGGTACACGTTGGCGGGGATGAGTACCTCGGCGCCGGGCCCGATGTCCAGCGCAACCGCGGCCACCAGCAGCGCGGACGTGCCGGAGTTCACCGTGAGCACGTGTCTGACGCCCAGATACGCGCCGAGCTCTCGCTCGAACTGGAACGCCTGCTCGCCGCCGTAGAAGGTTCCCTTGTCGAGTTGGGCCAGGACCGCCTGGCGCACCTCATTGGTCATCTGCACCCGCTTGGACTGCACCGTCATCTGCACTGACCCCTCCGAAATCTCTGTAGATTTTCAATCCTGACGCGGGGGCCCCTGCAGAGATTTCGGAGGGGTCACCGTCACGCCCGTCCCGCCACAGGATCACGCCGCTTCGAGGCGCCCGCCACACCGGCCGGGCCCCGCGCCTCACGCCGCGTGGCGCGGGGCCCACGGCTCTCACGCAGCGGCCACCACACGCGTCACGACTTGATGTCCATGACCTCCCAGTACCACAGCCAGAAGTGGGTGTTGGGCACGTCGCCCGTCACTTCCGAGCGCGTGACGGTCACGTACAGCGCCCGGTAGATGGGGAAGGACGGCACGTCCTCGTTGATCTTCTTCTGGATCTGGCCAAGGAGCTGCTTGCGCTTGTCGGGGTTGACCTCGCGCCGCTGGGCCTCGATCGTGTTGTCGATGAGCCCGTAGTACTTGGGCTGGCTGGTGGAGTGGTAGTAGGCCAGGAACTGGTCGGGCGCCACCCGCGTGGGGCCGGTCAGGACCACCGTCCAGTCATCGGTGGCCTCCAGCGCGGACATCGCCGCGTGTTCCATCTCCTCCAGCTTGGCCCGCGCGCCCACCGCGTTCCAGTAGGAGTGGACCGCTTCCATGGCGGGGCGGTCCGCCTTGCGGAACTGGACGGCGAAGTCGATGCCGTTGGGGTAGCCCGCCTCCCGCAGCAGCTGCTTCGCCCGCTCCGGGTTGTAATCGTACTTGGGGACGTCATCGGTGTGGCCGAAGACCCCGGGTGGGATCGCGCTCCACATCTTCTCGGTGGTGGCCTGGCCCTTCATCACCGTGTTCACCAGCTCTTTTCGATTAATGGCGTAGGCCAGGGCGCGGCGGATCAGGACGTTGTCGAAGGGCTTCTTGCGGATGTTCATCCACATGAGCTTCGACCCGTACACGGGCGTGGCCGTGACCTGCAGGTCCGCCATCTGCGCCATGCGCAGCGCCTCGGAGGTGCGCAGGTACGTGTAGTGGATCTGGCCGCGGCGCATGGCCAGCACCGACACCATCTCCTCCGGGATGATCTGCACCTCCACCCGGTCGATACGCGGCTTACCGCGGAAGTAGTCGGGGTTGGCTCGGAAGATCAGCTTCTCGCCCTTCTGGTAGCTCTCCAGCATGTAGGCGCCGGTACCGATCGGGTTGTAGCCGATCTTCTCGGCGCCCACGGCCTCGAAGCCCCTCTTGCTGATGATCAGGCCGGGCCGGAACGCCGCCACCGCGTGCAGGAAGTCCACGTAGGGCTCCTTCATGTGGAACTTCACGGTGTACGGATCGACGATCTCGATCTGCTTGATGATCTGCACCTGCGGCGCGAAGCGGGACCCGGCCCGGCGATCGGCGGCCCGCTCGTAGCTGAACTTCACGTCCTCCGCGGTGAACTCGCCGAACCCCTTGTGGAACTTCACGCCCTTGCGCAGGGAGAAGGTGTAGGTCAGACCATCAGGGCTCAGCGTCCAGCGCGTGGCCAGGTCAGGTTCCAGGTCGGCCTTGCCGGGGACGTACCGGACGAGCCCGTTGTAGATGCTGAGGACCGTGGGCCAGTCGGGATTGGTGACGATCTTGATGGGGTCCAGCGTCACGATGTCGGAGTACCAGCTCATCTTGAGAACCTTCTCGCGGGGACCGGTCATCGCGGCGGGGGCATAGACGGTCACCGCCAGCGCGATGACGGTGAGGAAGGCGAGGAGCATGCGGGACGCCGGCATACGCGTGCGGAGCTTGCCCATATGGAACACCTCCCTGGCGGTCTCTGTGCTGAGCTCCCGGAGTCGGCGGTGAGGGAGACTGGCGCGACGGGTCCTGGGGTTCGCCGGGAGGCAAGGTATCTCCTGCTCGCGGGGCAGCCCCGGCCGTCGCCCCGCCTCTGGGCGCATCCGCGCACCCGCTCCCGAGGGAAAATACTCGAGAGTAAGAGGAAGAACGTGGCCCGGCACGGAATTGATTGTTAATCGTCGTCTTCACATCTCACGTTCCCGCGTGGTCCCGCACGATGGATCCCGCCGGCGGAGGAGGGACTTCCGTGGCAAAGCGCATCGTCGGTTTCAAACCCGTCGTCACGCAGGAGATGAAGGACGTGGCCTGCCGTGTGATCGATTCCGGCCACTACATCCGCACCACCCCCACCGAGGAAGCGGAGGGCAAGGCTCTGGAGGAGGAGTTCGGCGCGTTCCTGGTCGGGCCCGACGGCCGGCGCCCTCGCGTGGCCAACGTGGCCAACGGCACCGCGGCCATGCACCTGGCCTGGGCGGCGTACGAGGTCGGGCCGGGCGACGAGGTCATCGTGCCCGCCAACACCTTCAGCAGCGTCGCCCACTGCGTCTCCCTGGTGGGAGCCACGCCCGTCTTCGTAGACGTGGAGCCGGACATCTACAACATGGACTCCAGGTCCGTGGCCGCGGCCATCACCCCGCGCACGCGGGCCATCATGCCGGTGCACACGGCCGGACACCCCGCGGACCTGGACCCTCTCCTGGAGCTGGCGCGCAGGCACAACCTGCTGCTGATCGAGGACGCCTGCCAGTCCATCGGCGCCCGGTACAAGGGACGCCCCGTGGGCACGCTGGGGCAGATGGGCTGCTACAGTTTCGTGCAGAACAAGGCCATGACGTGCGGCGGCGAGGGCGGGGCGGTCGGTTCGTTTGACGAGGCGAAGGTGCGCCGGGTGTTTACCCTGGCCAACCACGCCCGCGGCGAGCGGTTCCACGCAGGGAACAAGGCGCCCGATCCCGCCTACCAGGTCATCCACGACGGGGTCGGATTCAACTACCGCCAGTCCGAGATCCTCTCCGCCATCGCCCGCGTGCAACTGCGGTTGCTTCCCGAGTGGATCCGGGCGCGCAAGAAGTACGCGGCCCTGTACAAGGAGATGCTCAAAGACGCCGACCTGCCCGTCCAGGTTCCCGCGGAGCGCCCGTGGGCCGACCACTCCTACGTGCGCTTCGAGGTGGTCACCCCGCACCGGGCAACGCTGCGCCCCTATCTGGATGCGCAGGGCATCCGGACGAACATTCACTACCCGACCCCACTGCATCTCGATGAGCCCTACCGCACGCAGCCGGGGATGAAGGAGGGCTCGCTGCCCGTGGCGGAGCGGCTGGCGCGGGAGGTCCTGTCGCTGCCCATCTACCCGCAGATGACGGAGGATGACGTCGCCTACGTGGTGGACCACGTCAAGGCGTTCTTCAAGAAGAAGGCGCTGACCACCGCGTAACTGTCGACGACCGCGTATCTTCCGTTTCGCACTGAGCCTGTCGAAACGCGTGGATCGTGGTGAGCGGTTTCCGCTCGTCTTTCGACAGCGCCCAGGACGAGCGGGCGAGAGACGAAGGGAGGCCACCCGGTGGCATCGCAGGACCGCATTCTGGTGGTAAGCGCGCACGCGGCGGACTTCGCCATCCGCGCCGGCGGCGCCATCGCCCGCGCCACGGCGTCCGGCGCGGCGGTGCGCGTGCTGGTGCAGAGCCTGGGCGCCCGCGGCGAGTCCAACGAGATGTGGCTCCAGCGCAAGGGCAAGACCACGGAGGCCGAGGTGGCGGAGATCCGGCGCAAGGAGGCGCAGGCCGCGGCGGCCATCCTGGGTGTGGAGATCGCCTTCTTCGACTATCCCGATCAGCCTCTCACCTTTGACCGGGACCGCATCATGGCCATCGTGAGGGAGATCCGCAAGTTCCGGCCGCGCGTCATCCTGACCCACCCCAAGCACGAGCCCTACAACCCCGACCACGCCACCGCGTGTCAGGCAGCGCTGGAGGCGGCGTACTATGCCACGCTGGCCGGCGTGGAGCCCGACCTGCCCATAGTCCCGCCCACCCAGATCCTGGCGTTCGAGCCCACGCAGCCCATGCCAGAGGTCACGGGGTTCGTGCCAGACACGTTCATCGACATCACCGACGTCATGGAGAGGAAGTTGCAGGCGGTGGCGGAGTACAGGGTGCAGCCCTACCACGTGGAGCGGTACCGGGCCCGGGCGGTGGCGCGGGCCACTCAGGCCGCCTACCTGGCGGGCAACCCGGAGATCAAGTTCGCGGAAGCCTACCAGCGGTACACGCCGTGGGTGGGCCGGATGTTCCCTTAGCCTCAAGGTTGGGTGGAGTGGCTTTTCGCCACTCCACCCTTCACCATGTGTCCGGACGGGGGAGGTCCTTCACCTCCCCCATAACCCCCACCGGCGACGGTGGGAGGTCGCGGGCCACAGGTGATGCTCGGACTCGGCGAAGCCGGTCCTGCGCATGACCGAAGCGCTGGCCCAAATGGGGTCCCACGGCCCGCATTATGATACCAGTCCGCGAGGAGGAGTGACGCATGAGTCTCGCCGAGCGTTTCATCTCACCCCGCATCGACAAGGAGATGTCGGGCCGCGACGGGCCCCCCGGCCAGCGCGCCGCGCTGCTCAAGCTGGCCGCGGAGATCAAGGACGTGGTCAACCTGAACTCCGGCGACCCGGACCTAACCGCGGCGCCGGTGGCGGTGGAGGCGGCCGTGGAGGCGTTTCGCGGCGGCAAGACCCACTACTCTCACGGCGGCGTGCCCAGCCTGCGCGCGGCCATCGCCCAGAAGCACGGCCGGGAGAACGGGTTCACCGTCGACCCCGACACGCAGGTCATCATCACCAACGGCAGCGCCGAGGCGGCGACCATCGTCTTTCAGACGATCCTGGAACCTGGCGACGAGGTGCTGACCACCGATCCCTACTACGGCGGGCACGTGAACAACATCGTCGCCGCGCGGGGCAGGCCGGTCTTCGTGCCCACCCGCGGCGACGACCTGTGGGAGCCCGACCCCGCGGAGGTGGAGAAGCGTATCACGCCGCGCACCAGGGCCTTCATCTTCGCCAACCCCGGCAACCCCACCGCGGCAGTCTACCGGAAGGAGACGCTGCAGGCGTTCCTGGACATCGCGCACAGGCACAACATCCTGATGTTGCCCGACGAACTCTTTGAGCGGTACGTGTACGACGGCCGCACGCACGTCAGCATGGCGTCGTTGCCGGGATCGGAAGAGCGCGTGGTCACCATTCATGGCTTCTCCAAGTCCTACTGCATGACGGGCTGGCGCCTGGGGTGGGTCGCCGCGCCCAAGTGGCTGGCGCCGGCGCTGCACAAGATGAAGTACGCGCTAACCATGACCTCCAGCACCCCCAACCAGTGGGGCGCCGTGGCGGCACTGTCCGACGCGGCGAAGCCGTACTACGACGAGGTGTACCGGACCTACGGCGAGCGCCGCGCGTTCTGGTATGACGCCTGGACGAAGATGGGCCTGCCCCAGAAGCCGGCGCCCGCCGCGTTCGTGGGGATGATCGACATCCGCCGCACCGGCCGGCCGGCCTATGAGGTCTCGGAGGCCATCCTCAAGGAGGCCCGGGGGTTCATCTGGCCCGGGACCTTCTTCGGATCGCTGGGCGAGGGATACCTGCGGGTCGGGTTGATCAAGCCGATGGACGTGCTGCAGGACCTGGGCCGGCGCATCGGGCCGGTGGTGGGGAAGATGCTGGGGGCGGCGCGGACGGCGTAGACAAGGCGTTCTGTCGGTCGGTTTGGCGGCAAGCGCCGGAGTGTACGAGCAACAGCCCGGGCCTCCGGCGCTTGGTTTTCTCGGACGGCGGTGGTTCCTCGCATACACCCTGGAGCTTGGCTGGTGTAACACATTGTGTTACAATGTCACCGGGAGGTGGGGGCGGTGACTTCGGCTCTGAACATCCGAATTGACGAGAAACTCAAGCGTGCCCTTCAGGCACGGGCGAAAGGGCAGCATCGGTCGCCGAGCGACCAGGCTCGCCGCTACCTGGAGATCGCCATGATCGCAGAGGACAATCCTGATCTGCCTTTCTCGTTCATCGCCGGAATTCTCGAAGCGAGAGCGGAAGTCGGGACCGGGTTGATTGAAGAACTCGATTGGGGAGGACGTCGGACCCGATGACGTGGAGGGGGCTGGCCGCACCCCGGTACAATAGGCGGCGGAAGCGGCTGCTTCCCATGGTTCGCCAGATCCTCGACGAAGAGCAGAAAAAGATACTGGAAGATCCCCGCCAAGGTGAGAGAAAGCGGGGAGCGCTGCAGGATGTCTGGGTCTGGAAGTTCCGCGCGCAGAACGATCAATACCTCCTCGCCTACCTGATCAGCGAAAAAGATACGTCGGTAATCTTCCTGGACATCGGCCAGCACGAAAACTTCTATCGCGACCTCGAACGACATCTCAAGACACGCGTCGAAGATGCGTCCTGAACGTCGGCCGGTTTCAGCGTTCGCGATCGCAGGTGCCCTCGCCGTTCTGATACCTTCGACCGCGCAACCCGCAGACCGCGATACCCACCCGGAGCGATACACACTCTACGTGGCACCCATTCCCTATGTCGAGATACAACCAAGGCTCAGCGAAGTCAGGGCCGTCGCCGAGAGCCTCTGTCCCGGTCTCGCCATCCGGCCCTACATGGAGAGGGGATCACGGCTCAGCCGATTCGAGGTAGAAGGACCGTTTTGCCTCTGGACCCACGAATTTGTCCGCTACATTATCACGGGAAGTAAATAAGCACTGGCTGGGCCAGTGGAACATCGACGTATCAGGCCAGAAGAAACTTCCCATGCTCATCAAAGAATGGTATGTGCTCTCGCTTGTATCCGAACCGGCCATAAACCCGTTCCAGGACCCTAAGAGCTAAGTTGTCGGGATCAAAATCAGCCGGCACTTGGATCGCCCCCGACCTCAACTCATCCCGGGCATACCGCGGCTGATGAAAGACTCTGTCGAGATAGCCAATGGCTTCAGGGTGATAGGGTTTCAGCAGGAACTCTTTGATCCCATACAGGTGCAACTGGGCCTCTACACCGCAGTCGAGCTGCAGGTAGTCGTAAACTGCCCTTGCCAAGCGAAAGAAATTCACCGTAATCTCGCAGAGCGGGGAACCGCCTGGAGAAACTGAGGGGTGATCGCCAGGGGCAGCACAGCATCCGCATCAACGACCGGTGGCGCATCTGCTTCGTCTGGCGTGGGAGGGACGCGTATGACGTCGAGATCACGGACTACCATGATTGAACGAGGCTCCAAAGTGGTGTCCCGAAAATTCCCTCCAATTCATCCCGGGGAGATTCTCCTTCAGGAGTTTCTGCGGCCACTGGGGATCACCCAGTATCGCCTGGCGAGGGACATCAGCGTGCCGCCGCGGCGGATCAACGAGATCGTTCACGGCGAGCGGGCCATCAGCGCAGATACAGCGCTTCGACTGGCGCGCTACTTCGGCAACTCGGAGCGGTTCTGGCTTAACCTGCAGGCGAGATACGACCTGGACGTACAGAAGGACCGCCTCCGCGATCGCCTCACGAAAGAGGTTATTGTCCTGACGGATAAGGCCCGTGACCGACCGCCGCGGCGCCGTGAGAAGCGACTCCCCAGCGGTTCGGGGGCGGATCTCGGCGCAGTCCGTGACGGGCGCTGATGACGGGGTGGCAGAGAAGCGGCCGGCGGGGGAGCCACTTCCCCCGGCCGGCCGCCGGAGTGCCCCGGACAGATTGTCAGCGCTTGCCCAAGATGGCGTCCTTGGCGGCCTTCGCCACCCGGAAGCGCACCACGCGCCGGGCCGGGATCTTGATGGGCTCGCCCGTCTGCGGGTTGCGGCCCATGCGGGCCTTCCGGTTGGACAGAACCAGCTTCCCGATCCCGGGGAGCGTGAAGGTGTTCTTGGCCTCCTTGTAGGCCAGCTTCGCCAGCTCGTCCAGGAACTGGCCCGCCGTCTTCTTCGTGACGCCTACCCTGGTCGCGAGCATGTCCGCGATCCTGGACTTCGTCATCGCCTTCGCCATCCTCGCACCTCCCTCGTGATGTGGTGTGTGCGTTACCCCACTACCCTTTCTACCCAAATGTGTACGAAATGCCGAACCCTCCACCCACTCTTATTTCACCGCCGCGATTAACTGCTGGGCCACCCGCTGCGCCAGGGTGGTCACGGGCGCCGGCAACACGCCCAGCGCCATCACCAGCGCCACCGCGATGACGATGCCCGCACCCGTCCCCGGTGAGACCACCACGCGCGTTCCGGGGCGCGGCTCGCCGGTAAACATCACGTACGCGACGCGCAGATAGTAGTACGCTGAGACGACGCTGGTCAGCACGCCGACCACGACCAGCCAGAGGTGGCCGGACTCCACGGCGGCGGTGAAGACGTAGAGCTTGGCGATGAATCCGCCGGTGGGGGGAAGCCCGGCCAGCGCCATCATGCACACCGCCATGGCCGCGCCCAGCCAGGGCGCGCCGCGCGCCGCTCCCTGCAGGTCGGCCAGCTCGTCCGCTTCACGGCCCCCGGGCCCCACAAACGCCAGCACCACGCCGAAGGCACCCAGCGTCATGAACGTGTAGGCCGCCAGGTAATAGAGGACGCTCCACACGCCCGCGCTCCCCGCGGCCACGATCCCGACCAGCAGATAACCGGCGTGGGCGATGCTGGAGTAGGCCAGCAGCCGCTTCACGTTGGTCTGCAGCAGCGCCACGGCGTTGCCCAGGATCATGGTGAGGACGGCGACCGCGGCGAGCATGAGGCTCCAGCGGCCGGCCACGTCGGGCAGCGCCAGGGGAAAGACGCGCAGGAAGGCGGCAAACGCCCCGATCTTGGCCACCACCGCCATGAAGGCGGTGATGGGCAGCGGGGCCCCCTCGTAGACGTCCGGGGCCCACGAGTGGAACGGAACGGCAGCCGCCTTGAAGCCGAGACCGATGGTGAGGAAGCCGATGCCCACCCCCAGCAGCGGATCTCCGGCGAGCCCGGCCGACCTTACCTTCGCCGCCACCGCGACGAAGTTGGTCGTGCCGGTGGCACCGTAGATCAACGCGATTCCGTACAGGAAGAACGCCGTGGCAAACGCGCCCAGCAGGAAGTACTTGAGCCCGGCCTCCTGGGAGCGCGGGTTGAGGCGGAGGATCGCGGCCATGACGTACAGCGGGATGGACAGCGTCTCCAGCCCCAGAAACAGCAGCACCAGGTCCCGCGACGCCGCCATCAACATGGCACCAAGGGCCGCGCTGAGGGCCAGCATGTAGAACTCGCCGCTCTCCAGGCCGGTCCGCCGCACGTATCCCGCGGCCAGCAGCAGGCTGGTGCCCGCCGCGGCCAGCACCAGCATCTGCAGGAAGTTGGTGAGTCCGTCCCGCACGTACATGCCGCCGAAGGTCTCCCGAGACGCGCCACCCATCTGTGCCGCCGACCAGAACGCCAGCGCGATCCCGGCCAGGCTCACCCACAGCAGGACGCGGCGGCGTTCCGCGGGCAGGAAGAGGTCAACGGTCAGCGCCAGCAGGGCGGCCACGGCCACGATCAGCTCCGGCGCCACGGCGCCCAGGTCCGCCGAGATCACCGGGCGCGTCACGGAGGACCCTCCCGCTGCGGCACAAAGGCCGTCGTCTTCGCCTGCACGTGCGCCAGCAGCGCCTGCACCGACGCCTCCGTCCGTGACAGGAAGGGCTTCGGGTAGATGCCCATCCAGAGGATCAGCAGCAGCAGCGGCACAAAGACCAGCACCTCGCGCCGGTTGACGTCGGGCAGCAGGTGCCGGAACTTCTCCGTCACCGGGCCGTGCATCACGCGCTGCACCATCCAGAGCAGGTAGACCGCGGAGAGGATCACCCCGCCCGCGGCGACCGCCGCATAAACGGGGTTGGCCCGGAACGTACCCAGCAGGATGAGGAACTCGCCCACGAACCCGTTGGTGCCCGGCAGCGCCGCGGAGGACAGCGTGACCAGGAGGACGATCGCCGCGAAGGAGGGCATCAGCTTCGCCACGCCGCCGTAGTCCTCCATCATGCGGGAGTGGGTGCGGTCGTAGAGCACGCCCACGATGAGGAAGAGCGCGCCGGTGCTGACGCCGTGGTTAACCATCTGCAGGATGCTCCCCTGGACGCCCTGCAGCGTCAGCGAGAACATCCCGAGCATCACGAAGCCCAGGTGGCTGACGCTGGAGTAGGCCACCAGGCGCTTCACGTCGCCCTGCGCCCACGCCACCGCGCCCCCGTACAGGATCCCGATCACCGCCAGCACCGAGGCGAGCGCCACGAAGTCGCGGCTGGCCTGAGGGAACAGCGGCAGGGCGAAGCGCAGGAACCCATAGGTCCCCATCTTCAGGAGCACGCCTGCCAGGATCACGCTGCCCGCGGTGGGCGCCTCCACGTGGGCGTCAGGCAGCCAGGTATGGAAGGGCCACACCGGCACCTTGATGGCGAAGGCGAGCGCAAACGCCAGGAACAGCCAGGTTTGCAGGCCAGGCTCCAACCGCGCCTGCTGGAGAGCGAGCAGGTCGAAGGTGCGGCCGCCCGAGGGGGACGCGACCAGATACAGGACGATGATGGCCACCAGCATCAGGACGCTGCCTGCCATGGTGTACAGGATGAACTTGACCGCCGCGTAGGTGCGCCGCTCGCCGCCCCACAGGCCGATGAGAAAGTACATGGGCACCAGCACGGCCTCCCAGAAGACATAGAAGAGGATCAGGTCCAGGGCCAGGAAGGTCCCCAGGATCGCCGCCTCCAGCAGGAGCATGAGGACGTTGAACTCCTTGACCCGCTCCTGGATGGAGTCCCACGAGGCCAGCAGGCTCACGGGGAAGAGCACCGCGGTGAGGCCGACCAGCAGGATGGAGATCCCGTCCACGCCCAGGTGGTACGTGATGCCGAGGCCCGGCACCCACGGCACGCGCTCTTCAAACTGCATGCCTGCCAGGCCCGGCTGGAACACCGCGAAGAGCCAGGCGGCCACGGCCAGGGCCACCAGGCTCGCGGCCAGCCCGAGGGCGCGGATGAGGTCCCGGCGCTCGCGGGGCACCAGGGCCACCGCGACGGCGCCGGCGATCGGGAAGAGGATGAGCCAGGTGAGGATCATCGGATCAACCAGTACCCCAGCGCGATGACGGTCCCGGCCAGCAGCACCGCGGCGTACGCCCTGACGTAGCCGGTCTGCAGGTGGCGCAACCCCGTGCCCGCCACCTGCACCAGCCGTCCCACGCCGTTCACAGCGCCGTCGATCACCAGGGGATCGATGGCTGCCGCGGAGACCCGCGCCCCGAACTTGAGGGGCCTGACCACCAGCAGGTCATACGCCGCTTCAATGTAGAACCGCCGCGCCACGGTCTCCGCCAGGGCCGGCGCGCCAACGCGCAGCCGCCCGGTGACGTAGCCCGCCCAGCCCAGGAGGAGCCCCAGGACCGCGACGGCGACCGCCAGCCCTTCCGCCAGCGGGGCGTGGGCCGGCTTCGCGCCCACCACCGGCCGCAGGAAGTGCTGCAGCGGCTCGCCGGTCCAGGTCGCCCCCAGCACGCCGCCGGCCACCGACAGCGCCGCCAGCACCCATAGCGGCACGGCCATGGATCCGGGCGCCTCGTGCAGGTGATGCGCCTCCTTCACGGCCGGCCCCGGCGTTCCGAAGAACGTGCGGCCGGCGGCGCGCGCGGTGTAGATCGCGGTGAGCAGCGCCGCGCCCGTACCCATGAGCCACAGCACGTAGTGGCGCTCCTCCAGCGCCGTGACCAGGATCAGGTCCTTGCTGAAGAAGCCCACCAGCGGCGGCACCCCAGCCAGGGCCAGCCCGCCGATCACGAAGGTGAGCGCCGTCACGGGAAGGTGCGGCTGCAGCCCACCCAGCCGGGATCCATCTCCATTTCGGGGTCGAAGTAGAGCGCCATGAGGGGATTCGGCTCGAAGGGGCTGGCCGGGGGCGGATTGAGCATCATCTTTTTCAAGGCAAGTAAACCCTTCTGGCCCCCCGAGTTCGCCAGCCGAAACCACGTGTCCGCGTCCTTCTGAGAGAAGCGCGCGATCTTCGCCGCGGTTTTTTCCTGCGTGGGATCGACGGCGATGTTGTACGTAACAACGCACTTGTGGTCTTCCTCGAAGATGATGCCGTTCGGACAGGTCGCTGGCTGAGGGTTGGCGAGATCGAATTCCTTGGCCTCCTCGGGAAAGTCGCGGACGATCGGCTCCCAGTAGTCGCCGGCACACCCGTAGGCGTGCCTCGGGTTGATGAACCCGGGCACGGCGTGTTCCTCGCCGGCCATACAGCCGCCCGCCTCGTCGTGCCTCTCGAACATCGCGCACTGCATGCCACCGTACTTCGCCAGGTACAATCCCACGTTTAGTGTTTTTGTGCCGGCTCCCACCATTACCACATCATACTCTGCGTCGGGCACTGTCTACCTCCTTCTTGCTGAGCTGTTATACAACTTCGATGCGGGCGAGACCGCCCAACACCGGTCATCACGACGGCAGCAACCCAGCTGCCTTGGCTGCTGTTACACTTTCGGGCTCCTTCCACCATTTCTTTATTCCCAGATCCTCAACGACGGCGTTGGCGCCCAGATATCCGGGGCCAAACGTGATCAACCCACCCGGATGCACGCTCGAGCCGCAGATATAGAGATTCTTTACCGGTGTGCGGCAATTCGAGCAATCAGCATTCGGTCGTGAGTAGCCCATCTGCAACGGATGGTATTCACCCTGCTTGATCGACCCCCTGTGCATAT
>JACQTN010000195.1 GCA_016210785.1 Armatimonadota bacterium | reverse complement strand
TCACTTCAGTCCAGGATGCCCGGCCGCTTCATCAGTTTCCTCAGCCGGAGCTTCTCCTTCACCGGCCGGTCCAACGCATTCACGAACCGTTCCCAGCGGTCGGGATCGAGGCGAAAGAGACGTCGGTCGGCGATCGTCCGCTGGGCCTCGACCGTGGCAGCATCGAGCACAAACGCCGTCACCGTCTTTGCCGTGGCAGCTGCTGCCTGCCTGATCACCGAGGTCTGGCTCGGGCTGGCACGAAGCTCCAGTCGCTCGACTTTCGCGTCGCGACGCTTCTTGGCTGCAGAGCTCGTCATAGGTTCCTCACCGTCGTACGGGCATTGGCCGTACAACAATTGTACGGAATATGGCCGTACACGTCAAGACCCGTTGAATCTGCGGTAGTGTACACTACCCTCCCGTCCGCTTCGGCGGCGTGCGTCTCCATGGTCGATCCGTTGCAGGGGGGCAGTCACGGAGTGCCACTATCGACCCTTCCGGGCTCCCCAGTGCCGGCCGACCAAAAGCAACAGAGGGAGGGCCACCATCTGCGCGGTCACGGAGAACGCGACGAGGGCCCAGACGGATCGGTCGTACAGGACTCCCATCAGCGCGCTGCCGGCAAACCACGCCACCCCATATCCGGCATTGAACAGGCCGTAGGCGGACCCCCGCCGGTGAGGCGGAACGATGCTGGCGATGGCTGCCCGCATAATGGACTCCTGGGCGCCCATGCCCACGCCCCAGAGAGTGACCCCCGCCAGCGCCAGCGCAAACCCGCCCAGAAAAACCAGCGGCGCCGCAAGCGACGAGAGCAGCGTGGCGACGACCAGGACGACGAGGCCCCTGCGGTCAAACAGGCGTCCAAAGACCAGCGCGGCGACCGCATCGACGCCCATCGCGAGGGCGTAGAAAAGGGGAATCCAGCCCTGGGGAGCCACCGCAGCCCTGGCCAGGTGAAAGGCCATGAGCGGAAAATCCGCGAACCCCGCGGCGATGCACGCCACCGCCGCCAGGTAGAGCCAGAACCCGTGCTGGATGCCCTGGAAGTCGACGGTGGGCACGGTGGGTTCGAGTGCCCGGGGATGGGGATAGAACCGGCGGGCAGCGCCGAGCGTGCCGAGGGCCAGCACGGCCGGGACGAGGAGGACCGCGAAGCTGCGCGGGTAACTCCGCGTGGTCGCCAGCACCGCCGCCACCAGCAGCGGACCGAGCACGGCGCCGATTTGATCCAGCGCCTCGTGCACGCCGAAGGCCCAGCCCCGACCGACAGCGTGGGCGGCATGGGACAGCATGGCGTCCCGGGCCGGCGTGCGGATCGCCTTGCCGACCCGCTCGGCGATGATGAGACCAGCGGCCACCTCCCAGCGTCCCGCCAGGGCCAGCAGCGGAACGGCGGCCAGGTTGAGCGCGTACCCCAGCACCGTGATGGTCCAATATCTGCCCGTCCGGTCGGCCAGGTGGCCCGAGGCAAGGCGCAGGCCGTACCCGATGAGCTCTCCCAACCCGGCGATAACGCCCACGGCCGTGGCGCTCGCTCCCAGCACCGCCAGGAAGGGGCCGGCGATGCTGCGGGCGCCCTCGTAGGTCATGTCGGCCCCGAGGCTGACGATGCCGAGCAGGAGGATGAACCTCGCGGCGGGCGATCTAAAGACCGCGGCCTGGACCACAGCCATCACCGTACCCCTCCCGCTGTGTCAGGCGGAAGACTCTTTGACGATCATGACCGTGCAAGGCGCGTGATGGGCCACCCGATCGGAGACGCTACCCAGGAAGAACCTCTGGACGTTGGACAGCCCCCGCTGCCCGAGCGCGATCAGATCGATCTTCTCCCGGCGCGCATAGGTTACCAGCGTCTCGGCAGGGTGACCCACGAGGATGTGCGAGACCACTTCCACCCCGGCCGGCGCGGCGATGCGGTGGACCTCGTCGTGGACCGACTTGAAGCGCTGGGCCGCTTCTTCGTGCGCCTCCTGCACCTCTCCCACCGTGGCCGGGTAGTCCGGGACCTGCGCCACGGACACGGCATGTAGTTCGGCGCCAAGCGTTACCGCCAGGTCCATGGCCACACGCAAGGCTGCCATCGACGGCTCGGACCCGTCCAGGGCCACCATGATCCTCTTGAACATCGCCATCCCCTCTCAGAATCTCGTCGATCAGTCGGCGCCGGCCGCGGGTGCGGAACTCGTGGCGCGGCGAGGCGATAGGGCTGCCTCCCGGCCGTTGAGCAGGTACCGTGGCTCCAACCACCGCTGGGCGATGATGGTGGGGATCACCGCGGTGAGCACCACGGTGGTCACGAGCACGGAGAACTGTGGCCGGGTGATGATCCCGGCCTGCAGGCCGAAGAGAGACGAGATCGTGCCGAACGTCAGGCCCGTACTCATCAGCAACGTGGTATACATCGCCTCCTGCGGCACGAAGCGCCGGGCCAGCGGGTAAACGCCGGCCACCTTGGCCGCCATCTTCAGGGCGAAGAGGATGGCGAGCAGACCCAGGTTCGCCGCCACGGCGCCCAGGGACACATTGAGCCCCGCTTTGATGAAGAAGAAGGGCGTGAGAAGGGCGAAGGCCACCACGCGGAACCGCTGCTGCGTCGTGCGGTGCACGGCGAAGATGTGGGACACGGCCAGGCCCAGGACGAAGACGGGCAGGACGGCGTGGGCCGCGGCCCGCTCGGCGAAGAACATCAGCACCAGCAGCGCGGCGAAGGCACCCTTGATCTCCGGCTCGATGACACGGCTGCCGTACCGGTTGAAGAACCACGGCTGCAGCCGCACCATGATGACGATGACGCCCATAGACACGGCGATGAAGGGGATGATCCACACGGTCGGCTGGATGAAGAGCGCGCTGAGCGCCGCGGCCGTCCCGAAATCGGTCACGAAGGTGCTGGCCATGATGAGCTTGCCGAGCGCGGTGTCGGTCAACCCGGTCTCGACGAGAACCGCGTAGACGACGGCCAGCGAGGTCGTGGATAGCGCGACGCCGGCGATCTGCGCCGCCCGCCACTCCCAACCCAGGAAGCGGTAGGCAACGAACCAGACGAGCACAAACGGAATCACAAAGGACAGCCCGCCGATCAACAGGCTCTCTTTCAGCTTCTCCCGCAGCAGGTCGCGATCCACCTCCGCCCCGGCCAGAAACGTCAGGACGATGCTGCCGAAGGCGGCAAGGAAGTCGATCCAAGGCGTGGTATGCAGGCCCAGGATGTTACCGGCCAGCACGCCGAGCGTGATCTCGATGAGCGCCACCGAGATGCCGAGCTCAACCGAAGCGATACTTGCCAGCAGGACCAGCAGGCCCATGAGCGAGGCGATGAGGAGATCAGGCATGAAGCGTGGGGCCCTCCCTGGATGTGGGCGCGGGAACCGCGGCAACCTGCCCCGGCCAGACCATGCCCGGACGCCCGTAGAGTTTCTCGATCACCCGCTGCCAGGAGGTCTGCTCGTGGCCGCGCGGTTCGTGCTGAAACTCGTAGCTCACCTTCCGGACCAGTTCGGACAGCTCCCACTGGAGCGCCTCCAGCGTGGCCTCCTCGGCGTCCAGCAGCCGGGTCACCTGCTCGGGGACCGTGCATCGCCGGAGCGCCTGCAAGAGGTGCGGCACGCAGATCCCGGAGCTCGCGCGGTACGAGGTCAGGAAGTCCTCATACGCCAGGCCGCGGAGGAGCCTGCTCATGTAGGAGTCTTCGGTGTTTCGCTGGATCTGGCACGCCGGGCAGAGGACGCGCGGGGTGCGCCATTGTTCCAGGGTTCGGCGCAACTCGCCTCCCGCCCTGGTCCGGCGCCACGGCGTCTTCGCGGGCAGACCCGCGGGATACCGGCGGCAGGCGTCGCGCAGTGCTTCCCTGAACTCCTGAAGCATGTGGCCGTACACGATGGCCACGCCTGTCGGATCCCGAAACCCGAGCAGTTGCGCGGAGTGCATGGTACAGAACCCGCGTGATTCGACCAGTTCGGCCCGCACCCACGGGTCGTTGACAAACTCGTACAGGAAATGGTCGAGGTACCGGTACACGGACATCAGGGCGAAGGCACAGATCGGGCAGCCGTCGAGCGTGAGCGCCTCGCAGAGCTGAACGTACTGCACGTCCCGCCGCCGGGTGACCACGGCGTCCTCACTCATGTTTGCCGCGCGTCCGGCCGCCGGACTGCCGGGTACTGGTGAAGAAGCGGAACAGGCTTGCTTTCGACGCGGAGACTTCTTCATGTGTGCCGGGGTCTCCGACCTCGATGACCTCGCCGGCCGGCTCCCCCAGGGCCGCCCGCAGGGAGTCCACCTGGCGCTGCATGCTGGCGATGGAGCGGTGGAACTGGTCGATGGACGCTGTCAGCCCGGTCACGTTCATCTCCAGGGTCTGCATGGCGTCGTCGGCCAGGAAGGCGCGATGCCGGAGCTGGGCCAGCTCGCCGCGGGCCGCGCCGAGGAGTTGCTTGACTGTCTCTGGTGGAACAGGACGAAGAGCTTCCAGCGCGTAGGCGAGGAGGATGCGCACTCCTTCCTCCTCACCCCACCGCTGGGCGCGGATCACCTCCGGCACCCGCAGGTAGTCCTCCTCGGGCACGCTAAGAGAGAGGTGGCGAACCGGATCGGTCCCCTCACTCATGGTCCGGTCTCCTCCCGAGCCATCCGCGGAGCCGTTCCCACAAGGAGGGAGGAGGAACCGCCGGAAAGTCATCCACGGGGGGTTCGCCAGTCGCGGGCGCCTCGCGACCGGCGGCCCGGAGGCGGGCAAGCAGGCGGTCGCGCTCCTGCTTGAGGTGCCAGAGGGTCAGGCGCAGCCGGCGGTACTCCTTCGCCAGCGCGCTGACCTCCTCGTCCAGGCTGTCCTTGCGGCCCTCCGTCCGCCAGGTGCGCAGGCGCATGTTGACCACGAGAGCCCTCGTTTCCCGACGCTTGAGGTCAAGCTTGCGTGCCTCCGCCTCCGCGTCCGACCGCTCCGACAGGCCGTCCCAGTCTCGCTGATCCGCTGAGAACAGATCCGTGCCGCGGACGAGCAACCAGCCAAACCCCTCCCCGCCGGACCGACCCCGGGCCGCCAGCAAAGCCTCCATCTCCTGGACGTCGTCCTCCAGCAACTCCACGTGGACAGTGCGGAAGTTCACAACCTGTCCCTCCACAGCACAAATGGCTCCTACCGAACCGTTGGTCGGTAGGAGCCATCAGCCCCCCCATTTGGGGCAACCCGCGGGCTCCATCGCTATGCTGTTGGCCTTAGTCTACGCAAATGGGGGAAGGGTTGTCAAATACGCAGGGAGACGGTGCCGGGGACCGTGAAGTTCTCTAGAGAATGAGACGGAGGCGCCGTGAGTCCGGGGAGACTTGGCAAACGTCACGTGTGCGCGGAGTGAGACGGAGGCATGGGATGCGCATCCTCATCATCGCTGATGTTCACGGCAACTGGGAAGCGCTGCGGGCGGTCGTCAACGAGCCCCACGATCACCTGATCTTCCTCGGCGACGCAGTCGACTTTGGCCCCGAGCCGCGTCTGTGCGTCGACTACCTCCGCAGCCATGCCACCTGGGGTGTCCGGGGAAACCATGACCACGGGATTGCCTTCGATACCGGTTGCCGATGTTACGGAGCCTGGAAAGCGTGGGATGACGCCACCCGCGTTCACACGCTTCGGACGCTCTCTTCGGAGGACCGTCAGTATCTCCGCTCTCTCCCGATGACGCATCGGCTGACCGTCGGCCAGGTCAGCTTTGCCCTCGTCCACGCGGCACCCACGGACCCGCTCTACCGCTATCTGCCTGCCGATGCTCCGGACGACGTGGTGGCCGATGAACTCAGAGTGGCCGGCGCGGACGTCCTGCTGGTCGGCCACACCCACATCCCCATGATCCGGCGGATCGGAGAGCGCCTCGTGGTCAATCCCGGCAGCGTGGGCATGCCGCGCGATGGCGGCTCGGGCGCATGCTTTGCGGTGTGGGAAGACGGGCGGGTCGAGTTGCGCCGGGCCTCCTACGACGTGGAGGCCACGGTCAGGAGGCTGCAGGACCAGCAACTGCCGCAGGACGTCTACGACGGGATCGCGGCACTCCTGCAGGCGCCGTGAGCTCGGCGAGCGCGAAAGCATGGTGCACCTTGCACAGGAGTGGAACGTGACGGCCGGATCGGTGAGCCGTCAATCACCCTCGACCGCGACGGGTGGAAATCGTGCCGTGATGGCCCGTATATCCCGGAGCGCGGCGGCGTCCAACAGGTCGTCATAGACCGCCGCGGCCTGGTCACCGTCCAGCACACCCGCGACCAGCCGTCGGAACTTGGCCTCCTGCTCCTCCGCGGAGAGCGGCCGCTGCCGCGATCCTCGCGGTACAGCGATGCTGGCCGTCACCGATCTTCCCCCACCGGACATCGCGACTCGCGTCTCCTGCTCCAGCGTCACCTCCTCGTTCACGCCCACCAGGCCGGCCAGGTGGCGAACGTCCGGATCCCCATAGGCGTCGCGCCGGAACCACTCCGGCCCCGGCGGGAAACCCAGCAGGCTGACCGCGATGCAATAGGGCAGGCTGAACTGAGCGTCCAGCATGTCCCCCGGCGCGGCGTTTCGCATGGCGGCGTTGCGAAGCCACACGGGCCCGGCGAATTTCATCTCCGTCAGATCCCGCGTCTCGACACCGAGATCCTGCAGCCCCTGGGTGGCCGCGTCAATGGCCGCGTGGAGGTGACGGCAGCAGGGATAGGGTTTCAGGCCGAGCCTCAGCAATTCCCACTCAGCCCCCAGCCCGCCGCAGAGCGCCTCCGCATCCCATCGGTCTGAACCGATCATCCGGAAGAATCCTTCGTCGCCTTCCAGGACATCCAGCGGCCCCTTCGCGCCCTCCCCGGCGACAAAGGCGGCGGTGACGCCGGCCACGGCAGCCGCACTCATGTTATTCTTGGCCCAGGTCACGCCGTGCTGGCCGTACACCGTTTTCCGGACTGAAGGCACGGGCCCCGTGCAGCAGGCGAGGGCCAGCGCGTGCGCCGTGGCCTCGGGGCCGAGTCCCAGGAGTGCCGCCGCCGTCGCCGCCGCCGCGGGGGCCACGCGGCACCCGATCCCCCACACCAGGGACCGGGCCGCGGTGCCCGGCCGGGTGGCCTTCAGGACGCGGCACCCCGCCTCGAACCCCGCCGCGGCGGCCCCCAGCACCTGGTTCCCACTGGCGCCCCGCTGCGCGCCCAGCCGCAGCGCCACCGGCACGACTACGCAGCCCACGTGCCCCGACACCTCATACGTGTCGTCGAAGTCCAGCAGGTTCCCGAGCGCGGCATCCACGCTCAGGCCCGCCAACAGGTCGTATGACCCATAGACCAGATACCCCGGCGCATCCGGCGCCGGCGCGCTGCAGCGCCTCAGCGCCCGCGCGGTGTTCCTGCCCTCGGCGGTCTGAAGCGCCCCCAGCGTGCATCCCACGCTGTCTGCCACCAGCACCGCACAGTGCTCGCGGACGTCGGCCGGCAGATCGCCGAAGGTCAACCCGGAGACGAACTGCGCAAGACGCGCCAACTCCGACATCGAAAGATCCTCCCCGCGCGGACCGCGCATCAGATTCATGCCAGCTCTCCCGTCAGGGACTTCGACAGTTCACACCTATCTCCCACCACACCCTCCAGCCCCATCCCGGCCACCATCCTGCCCTCCGTCCCCTCGTCGACGCCGCTGGCGGCTCCTGTTGATCTACGTGTTCGCCCTCGATCTGCACTGTTTCCCACCGGGGGCATCGGTGGCCCGCGGAGCCTGGTGCTTCCGGCGGAAACCCTGCACGCCGGAGCCGCGGCGTCCATCGCCCGGTTCGTACGGAGCAGCCTCCCTGAAGTACTGGGGGGAAGACTACGTGCGGACCGCGCGCGGTGGTGGATCTCCTCTATGCCGCGCTCGATCCCCGGCTGCGGGACTGAGGGAGGTCTTCCCCCACCACCCAAAATCCCTTCCCGACCCGATCCTGGGGCGTGCCTGGCCAGCATACCCTGCAAAGGGAGGCTGAGGAGAGAACCGCCGCCGTGAGGGATATCGTAGAGCGCTTCACCGCCGACGTGGTGCTGACGGACGGTTCGCTGGTCCGCGTCCGCCCCGTCCACGACGACGACCGCCCCCTGCTCATCGAGTTCCTCAAGACCCTCTCCCGGGACACCAGGTACCTGCGATTCTTCCGCGCTGGCGTTGACCCGGAGACCGAGGTCGACTACCTGATGCCGGGCGAGAAGGGTTTCGCGCTGCTGGCCACGCGGGAAGGCCGGGTGATCGGGCACGCCGCCTACGCCCGGTCCGGGCGTGGCAAGGCCGAGGCGGGCATCGTCGTGGCGGACGCCTACCAGGGCAAGGGGCTCGGGACGCTCCTGCTGGGCCACATCACCCAGGCCGCCGGGGAGGCGGGGATCCCTGTCCTGGAGGCGCTCGTGGCGCCGGAGAACCACCACGTGATCCGCGTGCTGCGGGACCTGGGGTTTCCCACTGAGATTCGGAGCGAGCCGGGCCTCGTCCGCGTCACCTTTGCCACATCGTTCCTCCCGGAAGCCGTGGAGCGGTTCGAGCGGCGGGAAGCGCTGGCCGCCGCCGCGGCCGTGCAGACGTTTCTGAGACCCCGGGGCATTGCCGTGATCGGCGCCTCGCGGGACCGGGAGACCGTCGGCGGGAGAATTCTCTACAACTTGATCTCGGACGGATTCCAGGGACCGGTCTACCCGGTGAATCCCAGGGCCCCCATCGTGCAATCCATGCCGGCCTATCCGTCGGTGCTGCAGTGCCCCGATCCCCTGGACCTGGCCATCGTCGCCGTGCCCGCGCCCGCGGTCGTGCCGGTGGCGAAGGAGTGCGCGCAGCGCGGCGTCCGCGCGCTGGTGGTGATCTCGGCGGGGTTCGCGGAGTTCGGCGAGGAGGGAGCGCGCCGGCAGCAGGCGCTGGTGGAGGTGTGCCGCGAAGCGGGCATGCGCCTGATCGGCCCCAACTGCATGGGGGTGGTCAACACCGACCCCGGGGTCAGCATGAACGGGCAGTTCGTGGGCGTGACGCCGCGCTCCGGCAGCATCGGGTTTCTCTCCCAG
>JACQTN010000203.1 GCA_016210785.1 Armatimonadota bacterium | reverse complement strand
CAGCAGTGCCGCGTCGACACCATCCCGTCCGTGGCACAGCCGCGCGAACCACTGCAGGGCGCGCCCCCCACTGGCCACATCCCCGCCGCACGCCCACCGGCGGCCAAAGAGCGGGTAGGCGAGGGTGGAGAACTCCCGCGATCCAAAGTGCGGGCGCTCAGTGACCGCGCGCACCACACCCACGGTCCCCAGCGTGAGACATCCCTGGCCCGGCCGGATCATGCCCGCGCCCAGGTTGGCGCAGCACCCGTCGTGGCCGCCCACGACGGCGGGGAGACCCGCGGGCAGCCCCAGCTCCGCAGCCGGCCGCGGGCGCAGCGTGCCCAGGATCTCCCATCCGGGACGGATGGGCGGGAAGAGGTCCGGGCTCACGGAGAGACGGCGCAGCACCGCGGGCGACCACCGCCACCCGTCGGCGCTGGCGGGATCGATCGCCTGCTCCCCGGTCATGCGGAAGGCGACGAAGTCCTTCACGCCGAGCACCCGGCGCGCGCGGGCGAAGAGTTTCGGATCGTGCGCCTTCAACCCTTCGAGCGCCCGGCCCCACCGGACGAGCTTCAACTGCC
Organism: Armatimonadota bacterium; assembly: GCA_016210785.1. Taxonomy (GTDB): domain Bacteria; phylum Sysuimicrobiota; class Sysuimicrobiia; order Sysuimicrobiales; family JACQTN01; genus JACQTN01. The sequence goes on along the minus strand of JACQTN010000203.1, from coordinate 3,731 downwards.
GGCGCATGGCGGGGAGAAGGGGAGCCCGCGCCGCCGCGGTCATGGCCGCCCGCGCCGCGGAGGGCAGCGCGATCACACGTCCCGCGGCATCGAGCAGTGCCATCCCTCCGCCGCGGCCGGCCAGGCCGATGCCCGCGATCCCCGCGCGGCCCGCGTCGATCCTGGACACACCCCGGCGCACCGTCTCCCACCAGTCCTCCGGGTCTTCAGATCCCGCCTCCGGCGCGGCGCGCGCGTAGGGCTCCGCGGCCAGCGCCTCGATGCGTCCCGTCTCCGCGAGGAGGGCGACCTTGCAGCAGGTGGTGCCGAGATCGATCACCAGCGCGCGCACGCCGTCACCCGTCACGCCGGCGCGTCGAGGCGGAGCTCTCGCGCGCCGCTGCTCCGCGGCTAGCCCCGGCATCACGTCCGCCGGAAGTCCCATGCGCTACCTGCCGGGATGCGGGACGCACCTTGGGCCGCGGCGCGGTGTCGCCCACCCACACGAAGCAGCGCGCCCCGCGGCGGCTGCTGTAGGCGGCGGCCGCCGCGGCAGCGTTGCCGGAGGAGGTGATGGCAAACGCGCTCCGGCCGTGGGCGCGCGCTTTACTGACCGCGACGCTGATCTGCCGGTCTTTGAACGACCCCGTGGAGTTGGCGCTCTCCAGCTTGCGGTAGAGGTGGGAGACCCCGAGCAGGGCGCCGAGGCGAGGCGCCGGCACCAGCGGCGTGGACCCTTCGCCAAGGGAGTCGAGCGGCGCGCCGTCCGGAAGCGGCAGCAGTTCCCGGTGGCGGGCCCACATGCCGCGGGGTCGCGACGCAATCTGCGCGGGACTCACCCGGCGCCGCACCGCGGCCAGGTCGTAGCACACGTCGAGAGGTTCACCGCACGACGGACAGCGGTGGATGAGATCCGCGTCGCCTTCCATGCCACATGCGGAGCAGCGCAGCCACACGTCGGCCATCGGTCACCTCAGGATCAGACCCACCGAGTCTCTTAGAGTCCGGTCCACGAAATCCTCCAGCGCCTCAGCCGACCACAGTATAATGAAGTGATGATGGAACTTTGCCGGAGCGGCATGCGCCATTACATGTAAGGGTGGAAGCAGGCGGTGGAAGAAGACCGCGGGTCGGAGTTCGAAGCGCTGCTGGAACCGCACCTGCCCAGGATCTACCGGCTTGCGTACCGGATGGCCGGCAACCATGAGGATGCCGAGGATCTGGTGCAGGAGGCGGTCCTGCAGGCCTACCGGGACTACCACCAGCGGGATGCCGCGGCGCGATTCGACCGGTGGCTGGCGCGCATCCAGGTCACGACCTGCCTGGACTTTTTTCGCCGGCGGCGCCGCCCCGTGGTGTCGCTGGACGCCCCGGCGGCGGGGACCGGGAGCGACTGGGGCGACGCGCTGCCGTCCGCGCACGGCGATCCCGTACTGGCCGCGGAGCAGAATGACCTGCGCCGGGCGATCCAGCACGCGCTCGATGCGCTTCCCACGGCCTACCGGGTGGTTGTGGTCCTGGCGGACATGGAAGGCTTGGCCTACGATGAGATCGCCGCGATGCTGCGCGTGCCGGTCGGCACCGTGCGGTCGCGCCTGCACCGCGGCAGGGAGTTGCTGAGGAAGAGGCTCGCACCGGTGCTGCGCGAGGGGAGGGGAAACCGGTGAGGGGATGCCACGAGATCCAGGATCGGCTGTCTGGTTACGTGGATGGCGCGTTGCCGCCGGGGGAGCGTGCCGCCGTCGAGGCCCACCTGCGCGAGTGTGAGACCTGCCGTGCGACCATCGCGGACCTGGAGGCGCTGAAGCGGCTCCTGGTGTCCACGCCGCCGCCTCCGCTTCCGCCGGGACTGTCCGCCCGCATTCACAGCCGCCTACGCGTGCAGCGGTCCGCGTCCCCGGGTGCCCGGCGCGCGCCGCGCCGTGCGTGGTTTGTGCGGCGGGCTGCGTCCGCGACCGCCGCCGCCGTGCTGCTGGCCGCGCTGCTGATCGGACTCCCCTGGTCGCCGCCAGAGCAGGCGCAGGCTGTCGTGCCTCTGGACGCGTACTTCCAGGAGCACCTCCGGGCGACCCGCGCGCTGCCGCTGGCGGACGTGTCGGTGCTGACCCTATCCTCGTTCCAGGCCACGCTGGCACTGGAGAACGCGGACAGCGACGCGTCGCCCTGACCGCTGACGGTTTGCCGCCCATGGTTTCGTCATCTGCTGCCCGCAGGGCTCTCGTCACCCTCACCGCGGCCTGTGCCCTTCTGGGGACGCCGGCAGTGGGCGCCCCGGCCCCGGCTGCCCCCGGGACCGCGCCCGACCCGGAAGAGTGGCTCCGTCTTGCGCTGACCGCGCCGTCGCGGACCACCTACCAGGGGCAGAAGACCGTCATCCAGTGGTCCGGCCGCACGAGCCACGCCGCCGTGGTGCGCGTCTACCACCGCCCGCCGGCGCAGACGCGCATCGAGTACCTGGCGTCCGGCGCGCGTTCGCAGCGGCTGGTGATCGACGACGGGCGGAGCCGCTGGTACTACGATCCGGCGCGGCGTCTGGCCGTCCGCGAGATCTCGTCGGGAACCGACGGCCTGCCCCCGACGGTGAACCTGCATCTGCTCCGCCGCAATTACATCCTGCAGCGCGGCGGGGTGGCGCGGGTGGCCGGGCGTGAGGCGGTGCAGCTGGGCCTGCAGCCGCGCTACCCCGGCCGCCCTCTGCTCCGCCTGTGGATCGACCGCGAGACCGGCCTCATCCTGCGGCTCGAGCGCTTCGACGGGCGGGGCCACCTGGAGCAACTGTCCACCTTCACCCGCGTCGCCTACACGCCCGATCTCCCCGCCCACCTCTTTGCCTGGCGTCCGCCGGCGGGGACCCGGACATCCGCCGCGCCCTCGGCCGAGAGAGTGCCTCTGGACCGGCTGGCGGCCAGGCTGGGCTTCCCGCCCTTGCCCCTGACCCCGGCTCAGATCCCGGCTGGATTCGTCCTGGAGAGCACCGCGCTCTTGAAGGTCGGCCGGGCGCAGGTCGGCCGCCTGCACTACACCGATGGGCTCGCCACCCTCACCGTTTTCCAGGGGCGCGTTGCGGTGGTGGGTGGGGGGCGGGGACGGACCGCGGACGCCTGGGGGGAAGGGGCGCCCCTCCAGGAGCAGGGCGGCGTCCGGGCGCTCTCCTGGCAAGCGCACGGGCGGATGTTCACGCTGGTCAGCGACCTGGCGCCGTCGGAGGTGCTGCGGATCGCCCGGGGGCTGGGGTACAATTCCCAGGCTCGGTCAGGTGTGAACCTCTCACGGCAGGCATCGTATATGAAACAGGCCGGCAGCGTGTATTAACCGGCGGCCCCTCCTCATTGTGCTCCCGGCTTGCGTCGTCCCCGGGAACTTTTCGAACCGCCGCATCGCCTATAGGTGGTGATACACACCATCCTGGGAGGTGACGTTGCGTGTTCAAGAAGCTGGTCCCGCTTGCCGTCGCGGCACTGATCGGTTTTGCACCCGTGGGAGCAACCTACGCGGCGCCGGCGCAGACTACCAAGCCGGCCGCCACCAAGCCGGCGGTGAAGAAGCCGGCGACCACGAAGAAGCCCGCCATGAAGAAGCCCGCCACCAAGAAGCCGGCGACGGTCAAGAAGCCGGGCATGAAGAAACCCACCTCCACGAAGAAGCCGGCGCAGCCCGGGACGAAGAAGTAAGAGCCGGCAGGCAGCAAGACCTAAGGAGGCCCCCCCAAGCACCCGCGGCCAACTCTCCTTCTTCCTGGGCGCCGAACTCCT
>JACQTN010000194.1 GCA_016210785.1 Armatimonadota bacterium | reverse complement strand
GCACCGAGTCGAACGTGCCGGTCATGGGGCGCCGTGAGTTCGGCAAGCGCGGCAACACGGTGCGCCCCGGAAGAACGTAACACGTGCCGACGAAGAGTCGCCCCCGTCCGCAGACATGGTGAAGGGTGGAATGGCGGAAAGCCATTCCACCCAACCTTGATGGCTAGCGCACCGTGGCCTGGCCCAGTTTGATGCTCTCGTCCGGACTCACCTTGAACCCCTGCAGCCGCTTGTTCACTCCGTACAGGTCCCTCTGCTGGAAGAGCGGGATCACGGGGACGTGTACCTCGGTCAGCAGGCGCAGCGCTTCCTGGTACATTCGCTCGCGCTTGCCCTCGTCCGCTTCGTGCCCCGCCGTCTCGATCAGGTCGTCCACCTGGGGGTTGCTCCAGTACGTACCCCGACCCTTGCTCCAGAAGTTGAGCTCGAGATTGTACGAGGCGTCGGCATTGTTGTTGGCGTTGCTGAACAGCAGCAGGTCCACCTCGTCCGAGTACTTGCGGACGAAGCCCATGACGGTCAGGAACTCGACGAACTGCAGGCTGACCTTGACCCCCACCCGCATCAGGTAGGCGGCGATGGACTCGGAGATCTCCTTGTCCTTGAGCAGCCGTCCCTTGTAGGCGAAGAAGCTCACGGAGAGCCCCCGGCCGTGCCCGGCCTCCGCCAGCAGGGTCTTGGCGCGCTCGGGATCGTACTGGAACGGCTTCAGCCGGGGATTGTAGCCGAAGACCAGGGGGCCGAAGACGGATGGGATCCGGTCCGCCCAGCCGCTCAGCAGCCGGGTGATCATGGCGTCCGCGTTCACGGCATAGTTGAAGGCCCGGCGCACGCGCACGTCGTTGAGGGGCGCCTTCTTGGTATTCATCGCGATGAAGACCGAGCGCAGGCTCGGCGTGCTCTCCACGCGGGTGTCGCGGCCCTGCTCCACGGCCTTGACGCTGTCGGGAGGCAGCGCCGTGATCAGGTCGGCCCGCCCGGCCAGCAGTTCCGCCACCCGCGTGCTGTCCTCCTTGATCCAGCGCCAGTGGATCTCCCGGATCTTAGGGGCACCGCCCCAGTAGGTCTCGTTGGCCTCCAGGACCACGCGGACGCCCGCCGTCCACTCCTTGATCTTGTAAGGACCGGTGCCCACGGGCGCGCGATGGTAGCGCTGCGCGCCCAATCGGGCCACGGCGGCCTCCGAGGCCATGCCCAGCTGAACCAGGTTGCGCACCAGCACGGGGCGCGGCCCGGTGAGCCGGAGCTGGACCGTGGTGTCGTCCACCACCCGTGCCTCCCGGATGACCCGCTCGTTGATATACCGCCGGAACTCGGACGTGCTCCTGCGGTCGATGATGCGGTCGAAGGTGAACTTCACGTCGCTGGCGCGAAACGGCGTCCCGTCGCTGAACTTCACGCCGGGACGCAGCTTGAGTTCCATTGTGCTCGGGTCGAGCCACCGCCACGCTGTCGCCAGCACGGGGACCAGCCGCATCTTCTCGTCGAAGGTCACCAGCGGCTCCATGGCATGCAGCGAGACGTTGAGGTTGAGCATGCCGGTCTGCATGCTGGCGTCCAGGCTCTCCGGCTCGGCGCCCTGGATCACCACCAGCGGCCGGGACTGGGTCGCCGCGGTTTGGGGAAGGAGCAGGGCTCCGAAGATCAGCGCGAGGGCCAGCGCCGCCGGGCGCTTCCATCGATGCCCAAGACTCGGCGTCATCCTGCGCACCTCCTCATGGTTCAGTTACTGGAACTTCACGTCGAACAACCACAGCACCTCGTCAAAGCGGGGTGTGAAGTTCTGGACCCGCCGGTTCACGGCGTAGAGATCGTTGGGCACGATCAGGTAGATGCCGAAGGGATCGTCGTAGGCCATCTTGTTGAGCCGCTCGTACAGGGCCAGCCGCTTGCGCGGGTCCAGCTCCTGGGCCGCCTGATCGATCAGCCGGTCCCACTCCTCCGGGTAGTCGTGGAAGCGGTAGATGGAGCCCTTGATGTAGAGGGTGAAGCTGAAGTGGGCGTCGGGCGGCACCAGCAGGCCCCACTGGTGGATGGGTCCCATCTGGCCGGCGGTGCGCTGCCGGAGGAACTCCCCGTACTCCAGCGGGAACTGGCGTACCTTGATGCCCACCGCCTCCAGGTAGCTGCTGACGATCTCTCCCAGTTCCTTGTCCAGCGGGTAGCGGCCCACGGTGTAGCGGAGCGCGGTCTCGAAGCCGTTGGGGACGCCGGCCTCCGCCAGCAGCTTGCGGGCGCGCTCGGGGTTGTACCCGTACGCCTTCACCGCGGCGCTGTAGCCGTACTCCGCGGGGAGGAACCACTGCCCCTCCAGCGGCTTGGCCTGCCCGCCGAAGACCCGGTTGGCGATGGCCTTCTGGTCCACGGCGTGGTTCATCGCCACGCGCACCCGCCTGTCGCGCAGCGGTCCCTCCAGGCGCGTGTTGAAGAAGGCCGTGAACTTGCGCAGCCCGGGCATGGTGTGCAGCGCCAGATCGCGGTTGATCTTCAGGCGGTTGTAGTAGGTGATGGGCGCGTTGAGGGCGATGTCGATCTCCCCGGCCTCCAGCGCCGCCATGCGGGCGGTGTCCTCGGGGATGATGCGGAAGGTCACCCGCTCGATGGGATGCGGCCCGCCCCAGTAGCCGGGGAAGCGCTCCAGCACGATGTGGCTGCCCCGCGCCCACTCCCGCAGCACGAAGGGGCCCGTGCCGATGGGGCGCGAGCCGTAGCGCTGCGGGTTCTCCCGATGATAGCGGGGTGGGTAGACGAAGCCCCCGCGCGCCAATAGTGGCAGGAAGTAGGCCGCCTGCCGGTTGAGGTGCACGCGCAGCGTCGTCTTGTCCACCACGTCGATGCGGTTCAACGCGCCCCGGGTCCACATCCCGTAGGGGCCCGCCCTCATCAGCACCTCGATGCTGTACCGCGCCGCCTCCGCGTCGAACTCCTCGCCGTTGGTGAACTTCACCCCCGCGCGCACCTTCATCTCCAGGGTGGTGGGGTTCACCCATTTCCAGCCCGTGGCCAGCCAGGGGCGCACCTCCGCCTTGTCCGGGGCGAAGATGACGAGCTGCTCTGTGATGTGCGCGAAGACGCTTTGAAAGGCCGCGGTGGTGGTCTGCTCGGCGCTGAGCGTGGTGGGGTCCAGGTGATGCCCCACGACGAGGGCGGTCCGGCGAGGCGCCGCGGCGCCTCCCGGCCCCGCGACCAGCGTGGCCGCGAGCGCGGCCGACAGGGCAGCCATGGTCACCAGTCTCGCGATTCGCATCCGATCCCTCCCGTCACTGTCCTCGGTGCGCCGTTGCGTCTCACGCGGTCTCTGGCCTGCACCTGCTCATCCATCTGCGCCTGCTCACCTGCGGCCGATGGTGAAAGGGTCGAACGCATCCCGCATGGCGTCGCCCAGGAAGTTGAAGATGAGCACGGTGCCGACGATGGCGGCGCCGGGAAACGCGGTCACCCACCATGCCTCATAGAGATAGTTCCGGCCGTCGCCGATCATCCCTCCCCAGGTGGCCATAGGCGGGGCTACGCCCAACCCCAGGAAGCTGATGGCCGACTCGGTCAGGATGAAGCGGGCGAGCTGGAAGGTGCTGATCACCACGATGGGCGAGACCAGCCCCGGCAGCAGGTGATGCCACAGGATGCGCGTGTCGCGGGCGCCCATGGCGCGGGCGGCCTCCACGAAATCCATCTCCCGCAGGCTGAGCACGGCGCTGCGAATCACCCGGGCGTACGCGGCCCACGCCGACAGGGCCAGCACGAAGATGACGTTGAACAGGCTCGGCCCCAGCACCGCCACCAGCGCCAGCACCAGCAGGATGACGGGGAAGGCCATCATCATATCCACCGCGCGCATGATCGCAGCATCAGTCCCCCCGCCGTAGTAGCCGGCCAGCAGGCCGGCCAGGGTCCCCGACGCCGTGGCCAGCACCGTCGCGATGCCGGAGATGAACAGCGTGTAGCGGGCGGCGTAGACGATGCGGCTCAGCACGTCGCGTCCCAGGAAGTCGGTGCCCAGCACGTGCGCCCCAGACGCAGTGCCCCACGACGGCGTCTCGAAGCGGAGCGCCACGTTGACCCGGATGGGGTTCGCGGGAAGCCGGGCCACCGGCACGGCGCAGAGCAGCAGGAGGGCAGCCAGCAGCGCCAGCAGCACCCGGTTCTCCCCGCTGCGCAGGAAGAGGCGTCCGCGCCGCCCCAGCCGGTCCCCCCAGACAGGCACCGCCGTCCCGGCACCGCGCAGCGCGGTCTCTGTCGCTTCCGGTTGCCCGCTCATGCCCCCCGCCGTGGCATCGTCTCACCAGTCACGTTGGCCAAGTCTCCCCGGGCTCACGGCGGCTTCGCTCCACTGTGCGTTCGCGTCACGTTGGCCAAGTCTCCCCGGACTCACGGCGCCTCACTGGTACGTGATGCGCGGGTCCAGCCACACGTAGGCGACGTCCACCAGGAGATTCAGGAGGAGGACCACCGACGTCAGGATCAGCACCGTCGCCTGGATGAGGGGGAAATCACGCGTGGAGATGGCCTGCACCGCGAAGCGCCCGATGCCGGGCCAGGCGAAGACCGTTTCCGTGACCACGGCGCCGCTGAACAGCACGCTGGTCTGCGCCGCCAGCACCGTGATCAACGGGATCAACGCGTTGCGCAGGAGATGGCGGGTGATGACCGTGCGCGGAGGCAGCCCTTTGGCGCGCGCCGTGCGGACGTAGTCCGCACGCAGCACGTCCAGCACCATGGACCGGGTGAAGCGCACGATGAGGGCGGCCAGGAACAGGGCCAGCGTGGCCGCTGGGAGAACCAGGTGGGCCGGCGTGCCGCGGCCACCCGTGGGCAGCAGCCGCCAGTGCACGCCGAACAGGATGATGGCCAGCAGCCCGAGATAGAACCCCGGCACCGCCTGCCCCACCAGCACCAGCAACCGGATGAGCCGATCCTGCGTTGTGTTCCACCGCAGCGCGGAGTATACGCCCACCGTGATGCCCGCGCTCACCGCCAGCAGGTAGGCCGCCAGGCCCAACTCCAGGGTTGCGGGCACCCGCTCCCAGAAGAGGCCGAGCACCGGCTCGCGGTAGCGGATGGAGGTGCCGAAGTCGCCGCGCAGCACCCCGCCCAGGAAGCGGAGGAACTGGGTGAGCACGGGATCGTTGAGCCCCAGGCTCTGCCGAAGCGCCAGCACCGCCTGCTCGGTGGCGCCCTCCCCGAGCACCAGGCGCGCGGGGTCCCCCGTGAGGCGCACAAGGAAGAAGGTGACCAGCACGATCCCCAGCAGCGCGGGGACCGTCTGCAGCAGGCGCCGGATGATGTAGGCAGTCATGATCTCCTGGCGGCTCCGGGCGTTTCCGTGAGATTCCCCGCGCCGGCCGTGCGACTCCTGCCGGGCGGGGGGCAGGCCCGTGGGTGGTTCGGGACGCGTGCCGCGGGCCGCACGCGAGTTGCGTCAGGCCGCCGCCCCGCGGCGCGGACAGGCGGATCGGGCCCGCGGCGCGAATAGTTCCAACGGGAACAGTTCCAAGAAGCGATGGTTCGTGGCACACTAGAGGAAGACACATAGAGCGCGTGGCGCCGTCCCCGGGGGAGGAGGGTTGCACGTCATGCCGATGATCCCGCGCATGATCCCTGAGGTGAAGGAGACCGTCCGCAGGCGGCGGGAGCAGGACCCGGCCGAGATCGCCCGCGGCGCCGTCCGCGTGGACCTCCGCCAGATCGAGCAGTTCACCATCGAGGCGCGCACCCGAGGCGAGCACGAGCAGACCTTCATTATCGACGAGGCGGTGGGGCGCGGCGGCCTGGGCAAGGGCGCGTCGCCGCTCGGCCACTTCCTGGGCGGCGCCGCCGCCTGCTTCATGGTCTGGATCATCAAGCTGGCCGTGGACGCGGACATGCCGTTCGACGACCTGAAGGTGCTGGCGCGCGGCCGCATCAACCGCCACGTGGGTGGCGGCTTCGAGGCCTTCACGTACACCGTGCAGATGACCAGCCCGGAGCCCTCGGAGAAGGTGAGGGCGCTGCTGGCCCAGGTGCCCGAGTACTGCTTCGTCCACTCCACGCTGCAGAAGTTCCTTCCCATGAAGGTGGAGCTGGAGCTGAACGGCGGCCCGGCGGTGGCGATCGACTGAGGATGGAGGCGCCGTGAGTCCGGTGAGCGCGGAAGCATGCGGCACCTTGCACAAGAGTGGAACGCTCAGAAGCTGAGTCGGTGAGCGCGGTAGCATGGTGCACCTTGTAAAGGAGTCGAACGTGCCCGCCGTGAGTCCGGAGAGACTTAGCAACCGTTGCGGGTGCGCAGACTGAAACGGAGGCGAAGGCGATGGAGAAAGACCCGAATTATCTGGCCGATCTCACGTGGCCCGAGGTCCAGGCGGCGCTGCAGCGCACCGACCTGGCCATCATCCCGGTGGGGAGTGTCGAGCAGCACGGCCACCACCTGCCTCTGGGGACCGACTTCATCGGCGCCATGAGCCTGGCCCGCGCCGCGGCGAAACGCACCGGCGCCATTGTGGCTCCGGCGATTTTCCCCGGCATCTCCGAGCACCACATGGCGTTCCCCGGCACCCTCACCCTGAGCGCGGAGACCTTCGTGCGGGTGCTGATGGAGGTGGCCCAGTCTCTGATCCGGCACGGCTTCCGAAAGATTCTGCTGGTCAACGGCCACGGCGGCAACGAGACCACCATGCGCTACGTGGCGGACCGCATCAACCGCGAGACGGAGGCGATGGCCGCGGTCTTCGGCATCCAGGAGCTGCGCAAGGTGTACCTCACCGATCGCGCCGACAAGATGGACGTCCATGCCGGCTACGGCGAGACGGCCATCGTCATGCACCTGGCAGGCCAACTCATCGACCGTCAGCGCATCCGCAAGCCGACCATGCGGCTGGGGCCCAACCGGGCCCGGACGCTGAGCAAGGTGAAGGACGATGCCACCTGGTTCCCCTTCGCCATGCTGAAGCTGCCGGCGACCCACACCGTGACCGACACCGGGTCCATCACCTTCCTGGACCCGAAGGACGCCACGCCGGATGTGGGCCGGCAGATGTTCGAGAAGTTCGTGGATGAACTGGTGGCGTTCGTCGAGCGGTGGCAGGCGGCCTATCCGCCGGCAGAGCGCCCCGTCCGGCGCGTGCTGCCGCGTCCCGCCCGGCCCGGCGAGAAGAAGGACAAGGGAGGCGCGCGGTGAGGAGCGGCGCCCGGCGGGGTCCGTGCCCGCGGACGCTGTCATCGAGATGCCCGCGGTGGTGGGGACGGATGGCGTGACCCCACGTGCCGCCCGCGGTCCCGTGCCGCCCGACGTCGTCGCCCTCACGCAGCACAACTGTGCCTACGAGACGCTGCTCGTGGACACAATTCTCGAAGGTTCGTTTGCCGCGGCCTGGCGGGCCATGACGATGAACCTTCTGGTGCGCCACGCGGCGCAGGACCGCGCGCTGGTGGAGTACATCCTGGCGGACTCTCCCACCGGGAGGGAGCCGTAACTTGCGGGGGTTCCAGGCGTTCAGGTCCGTGGGCGAATCGTGCTGCGCAGCGCGGCGATGGCCTCCGTAACCTCGCGTCCCTTGGCCTCGATCAGGTCCAGCAACTCCTCCGGCGTGCGGGTGTCCTCTTGGCTCCTGGCGTGCGGGTTGACGGCCTTGAGGTCGTAGTTCTTCGCTTCGATCTCCGCACGGGTCACCGTCCAGCTCCGCTCGCTGTCGCCACGTTCCGGGAGCAGGCGGAAGAACTCGTCAAACTTGTCCAGCGTCAGCGGCGACTTCTTCCCTACCTTGATGTCAGACAGGTCGTAGTACCAGATCTTCTCGGTGGGCGTGCCTTTGGTGAAGAACAAAAGGTTGGTCTTCACGCCGGCTCCCGCCGCGGTGAAGACTCCTGAGGGCAGGCTGACGATCGCCCAGACGTCGCTTTCGTCCAGGAGCTTCCGCTTGGTCTGCACGAAGGCGATCTCGTTGGTGCGGAAGAGCACGCCTTCGTCCAGCACGATGCCACAGCGCCCGCCCGGCTTCAGGCTGTCGATGACGTGCTGTAAGAACAACACCTGCGTGGCGCCGGTCTTGTAGGCGAACTTGGTCTGAGCTTCCTTTCCCTCCTTGCCGCCAAATGGTGGATTCATGAGGATCACGTCGTAGAGGGGCAGCGCGTCGGTGAAGAGGCCCCCGTAGATCTCCGCGCCGGTCAGCGTGTTGCCGTGCCAGATGTGCGGCTCGTCGATGTTGTGGAGCACCAGGTTGGCCAGAGCGATGGGGTAGATGATGTTGTCCTTTTCCCGCCCGTAGAAAGTCCGGCGCTTCAGGATCTCCAGTTGCTCGGGAGACGTGATCTTGGAGTAATTCGGCCCGGCCATGTGCTCGAAGCTTTGGGCCAGGAAGCCCCGGTGCCACATCCGGGGTCGTACACGGTCTCGCCGATCTT
>JACQTN010000198.1 GCA_016210785.1 Armatimonadota bacterium | reverse complement strand
GCCCATGGTCATCCTCCTGCTGGCCGCCGCCCTGCTGGCGGTGCGGGTGGGGGTGCGCCGCATCTACCGCATCCCGGCCTCGTGGCGATCCTCCATCGTCGAGACCCTGGACGCCAGCATCTTCGCCGCGCTCCTCAGCCTGGTCATCATCACCTTTGTGGTCCAGGCTTTTTACATCCCCTCCGGCTCCATGGAGCCGAGCCTGCAAGTCGGCGACCGCATCCTGGTCAGCAAGTTTACGCACCGCGCCTTCGGCATCCGGCGCGGCGACATCGTGGTCTTCCGCTATCCCCTCAATCCGGGCAAGGACTTCGTCAAGCGCGTGGTCGCGCTGCCCGGGGAGCGGGTGCAGCTCAAGGACGGGGTCGTCCTGATCAACGGGCGCCCGGTCCAGGAGCTGTACCCCACCGCCCTCCCGGCCGGCGACCGGGACTGCACCTCCAACTACGGACCCACCGCAGTTCAGGCGGGCCAGCTCTTCGTGCTGGGCGATAACCGTTGCAACAGCGAGGACAGCCGCTTCTTCGGCTTCGTGCCGATGCCCAACGTCATCGGCAAAGCGCTGGTCATCTACTGGCCTCTCCACCGCATCGGGCTGGCCAAGTAGCGGCGATGGCGGGTCGCGCCACTCCCGACTTTCGCGCGATGACGGTGGGCGAAGTCGCCTCGCACCTGCACGCGCTGGCCGCCCCCGATCCCGCGCTGCTCCGCCGTCTCTCGCGTGACCCCCGCGCCGGGGTGCGGGCGCTGGCCGCGCACTGGCGGCGCCGCCTGGCCCAGGACCGCACCGAGTGGGAGCGTCTGGACGCGCTGCTGGCGCTGGAGCGCGAGAAGATGGCACAGGGCCTGCGGCGCGTGGCCGGGCTGGACGAAGCGGGACGCGGGCCGCTGGCCGGCCCGGTGGTGGCCGCCACGGTGGTCCTGCGCGCGGAGGCGATCCCGCGCGGCCTGGACGACTCCAAGCGACTCCCGGCCACGCGCCGCGAGCAACTCTACGACGAGATCATGGTGTCGGGCGCCCAGGTGGGCGTGGGGATCGCGGAAGTGGAAGAGATCGACCGCTACAACATCCTGGGCGCCTGCCGCGTCGCCTGGGGACGGGCCCTGGCCGGCATGGGCGATGCGCCCGACTTCCTGGTGATCGACGGGCGCGACGACCTGGCCGTGGCGATTCCTCACCTGGCCCTGATCGACGCCGACGCCCGCGTGGCCTGCGTCGCGGCCGCCTCCATCGTCGCGAAGGTGACGCGCGACCGCCTGATGCTCGCGCTGCACGACCGCTACCCGCACTACGGCTTCGCCGACCACAAGGGCTACGGCACGCGGTCCCACTGGGCGGCCATCGAGAAGCACGGGCCCTCGCCAGTCCACCGCCGCTCCTTCCTGGCTCCGCGCACGATCCCGCTGTGGCCGGAACTGGAGCCGGACGCTCCCTCTCCCCTCCGAGGGGAGAGGGTCAGGGTGAGGGGGCCGGCCCCGTGAGCCGCCGCGTCGCCCCGTCCTTCTTCGTCATGGTGTGGGGCCGCCCCGATCCCGTGCCGATGGCGCAATGGTGGCCGGGCGACCTGGCCGGCATCGAGACGGGCAACCTGCCCGACCGCGCGGCGGTGGAGCGGGTGCGCCGCTTTGTCCGGGAACGCGGGCTCCGCCTGGGCGTGCACTACCCGCTGCAGCACCAGGGCGACACGACGGTGCGATCGCCGGCGCTGACCAGCCCCGATGAGGAGGAGCGCCGGGCGGCGTTTGCCGATGTAGAGGCGGCGCTGCGCGAGGCGGAGGAGGTCGGCGCGGACTACCTCCTCCTCCACTTTCCCCATCCCGCCATCATCTCGCGCGCCGCCCCCGAGCCCTTCCACGCCATCGCCCGGCACTTCGGGGTGCGCTACACGGACGAGTACGACCCGGCGCAGTTCGTGGAGGTGACGCTGCAGGTGGCGGACCAACTGGCCGGCCTGTCGGCGCGCCACGGTTTGCCGCTGGTGCTGGAGAACGACATCTTCGACGCGGCCTTCTGGCGGTCGCGCAGCTTCGAGACCCTGTTCTCCGCGTATCCCGAGCTGGGGTTGTGTCTGGACATCCCCCGCCTGCAGGTCAACGCCTGGATCTCCCCCGGGTTCGATCCGTGGAGTTTCCTGGAGCGCATGGCTCCCTCTCTCGTCGAGGTTCATCTCTCCTCCACCCAATGGCGCGGCGACGTGGTGCGCCGCCACGTGCCCGCGCTGCCCGAGCACTCCGCGGCGGAGGGATGGGTGGAGGTCGGGCCGTTCCTCCAGAGGGCGCTGGCGGCGCGGCCCGGCTGCCGCATCCTGTTCGAGCACAACCCGACGGTCGTGTCCGCGGAAGACCTGGCGCGCTGCTACCAGTGGGTGCGCGGCATCGCCGGAGAGGCCGCGGCGACGGCCACGCTGACCGATGCCGCGGACGCGGCACCGCGCATGACGGGGTGGCGCGAAGGGTAACTTGGAGTGTGACGTGACCAGAGCCAGGCGTGCGCTGGGGATCCAGGGCGAGGCCGCGACGGTGCAGCACCTGGCCCGCCTGGGCTACCGCGTGCTGGACCGCAACTACCGGTGTCCGCTTGGCGAGATCGACCTGGTGTGCGAGCATCGGGGGACGATCGTCTTCCTGGAGGTGAAGACCCGCACCGGCGCGGGTTACGGCGATCCGCTGGAGGCCGTGGACCCGCGCAAGCAGCGCCGGCTGGCGCGCCTGGCCCGCTATTATCTGGCGGCCAGGCGCCTCCAGGACCGCGCCGTGCGCTTCGACGCGGTCTCGGTCGTCGTGGGCCCCAGAGGCACCGTGGCCGCCATCGAGGTGATCCCCGACGCATTCCAGCCCGAGGCGTAGCGATCTGGCCTAGCCTTCCCCCACAGCGGGCTGCGGCGGCGGCGATCGAGGTCATCGCTGACGCCTTCCAGCCCGACGCGTGATGACAGCCCCCGGCCTGCTGCCCGCGCGTCTCCGTCCTCGTCTCCCGCCGGCGCCCGTCGCCTCTCCACCCAACCTTACGGGCCAGGAGCGCGTCCGGGAAAAGTCTGCTGCATTCATGCGCAGGACCGGTTGTGCCGAGTCCGAGCATCACCAGTATGGTGGAGTCCCCACTACCGCGGGTGGGGGTTG
>JACQTN010000190.1 GCA_016210785.1 Armatimonadota bacterium | reverse complement strand
GCGCCCGGGGTCCCCGGAAATTCGTCCCGCGAATTTCTGGGGTGGGCTGGCTCGTGAGATCGTCTCGCCGCTGGCAGGCGAGGTCATCCCGCAGTCCTGGCTGTGGTCGTGCATGACCTGCCTGTCCTGCGCGGACCGCTGCCCGGTCGGCGTGCAGCACGTCCCGCTGATCGTGCAGATGCGCCGCTTCCTGGTGGCGGAAGGCGAGGTGGATTCGCGGCTGCAGCAGGCGCTGGAGAACCTGACGCGCTACGGCAACTCCTTCGGGCAGTCGGATCGCGCGCCGTCCAGGTGGACCCAGGGGCAGGGTCTCCGGATCAAGGACGCGCGCCGCGAGCCGGTGGAATACCTGTGGTTCGTGGGCGACTACGCCTCGTACGATGCCCGGGCGCAGGCCGTCACCCGGGCCGCCGCCCGCGTCTTCCACCTGGCGGGCCTGGACTTCGGCATCCTGTACGAGGGCGAGCGCAACGCCGGCAACGACCTCCGGCGCGCGGGAGAGGAGGGGCTCTTCGAGACGCTGATGCAGAAGAACCTGCAGACCCTGGAGCGGGCCAGGTTCCGCACCATCGTGACCACCGATCCGCACACCTACCACGCGCTCAAGAACGAGTACCCCGGTCTCTTCGCCAACGGGCACGACGGCGTGCGGCAGGTGCTCCACTACACGGAGTTGCTGGACCACCTGATCCACACGCGCCGGCTGCCCGTCCTGCGCCGGGTGCCGGGCGCCGTGACCTACCACGACCCCTGCTACCTGGGACGGTACAACGGGGTGTACATGCCGCCCCGAAGGTTGCTGGAGAGTCTGGGGGCTCGCCTGGTGGAGATGCCCCGTAATCGCGCGGACAGCTACTGCTGCGGCGCGGGCGGAGGGCGGATCTGGATGGAGGACACCCCCGAGGTCACCGAGCGTCCCGCGGAGAGCCGGGTGCGGGAGGCCGCCCGCCTGGGCGTGTCCGCCCTGGTGGTGGCCTGCCCCAAGGACCTGGTCATGTTCGGGGATGCCCTCAAGACCACGGGGCTCGAGGGGAAGCTGGCGGTCAAGGACCTGGTCGAGCTGGTGGAAGAGGCTGTCATGCCGCCGGAGGCGATGACGAAATGAGAGAGCCCGAGATCAGCCCTGACGGCGCCGTGCGCGTCGGCGTCTACATCTGTCACTGCGGCACCAACATCGCGGGCACCATCGACGTGCGTGCCGTGACCGAGTACGCCGCCACCCTCCCCCACGTGGTGGTGGCGAGAGACTACAAGTACATGTGCTCCGACCCGGGGCAGACGTTGATCCAGCAGGACATCCGTGACCATCACCTGACCCGCATCATCGTGGCGTCCTGCTCTCCCCTGCTCCACGAACATACCTTCCGCGCCGCCACGGCCGGGGGTGGCCTGAATCCCTATCACTTCCAGATGGTCAACATCCGGGAGCACGCCTCCTGGGTGCACGAAGACCGCCAGGCGGCCACGGAGAAGGCCAAGGACCTGGTCCGGGCCGCCGTCTTTCGCGTGTACTTCCACGAGCCTCTGGAGCGCCGGGAGGTCCCCATCAACCCCGACGTCCTGGTGGTGGGGGGCGGGATCGCCGGCATCCACGCCGCCCTCACCCTGGCCGGCGCCCGCAAACACGTCTACCTGGTGGAGCGCGAGCCCTCCATCGGCGGGCACATGGCCAAGTTCGACAAGACCTTCCCCACCCTGGACTGCGCCGCCTGCATCCTCACGCCCAAGATGACCGCGGTGCGCACCAACCCCCACATCACGCTGTGGACCTACTCCGAGGTGGTGGGGGTGGAAGGCTACGTGGGCAACTTCAAGGTGACGGTGAAGCGCAAGCCGCGGTACGTGATTGAGGACCTCTGCGTGGGGTGCGCCGAGTGCATCGAGGCGTGTGTCTACAAGGCGGCCAGGTTCCCCGACGAGTTCAACCTGGGGCTCGGAAAGCGCAAGCCCATCTACCTCCCCTTCCCCCAGGCGGTGCCGCTGGTGGCGGTCATCGACCCGGAGACCTGCATCGAGTTCAAGAGTGGCAAGTGCAAGAAGACGTGCGTGGAAGTGTGCGGCGAGCGCAACGCCATCGACTTCACGCAGGAGGAGCACACGGAGACCATCGAGGTCGGCACCATCATCCTGGCCACCGGCTTCCAGGTCTTCGACGCGAAGCGCATCCCCTACTACGGCTACGGCGTCTACCCCAACGTCTACACCGCGCTGGAGGTGGAGCGGCTGGTCAACGCGTCCGGTCCCACCAGCGGCGAAGTGGTCCTGCGCGACGGCCGGACGCCCAAGTCGGTGGCGATCGTCCACTGCGTGGGCAGCCGCGACGAGAACACCAACCGGTACTGCTCCCGCGTCTGCTGTATGTACTCGCTGAAGCTGGCCCACCTGATCAAGGAGCACACCGACGCCGAGGTCTACAACTTCTACATCGACATGCGCACGCCCGGCAAGGGCTTCGAGGAGTTCTACAACCGGGTGGCCGAGGAGGGGACCCAGCTCATCCGGGGCAAGGTGGCGGACGTGTACCCGGAGCCCGGCGACGGCGGCCGCCTGATCGTCCAGGCGGAGGACACGCTGCTGGGCAAGGTGCGGAAGATCCCCGTGGACATGGTGGTGCTGGCGGTGGGCCTGGAACCCCAGGCCGACGCCCAGGACGTGCGCCGCATGTTCAACATCACCTGCTCCACGGAGGGCTTCTTCCTGGAGCGCCACCCCAAGCTGGCGCCGGTGAACACGTTCACCGACGGCATCTTCCTGGCTGGCGCCTGCCAGGGGCCCAAGGACATCCCCGACACCGTGGCCCAGGCGGGCTCCGCGGCGGCGGAAGCCCTGGCGCTCATCGACGCCGGGACCGTGGAACTGGAGCCCAACACGGCCTACGTGGTGGAGGAGGCCTGCTCCGGGTGCAAGACCTGCGTGCCGCTGTGCCCGTACAGCGCCATCTCCTTCATGGAGGCGACCCAGAAGGCGCAGATCAACGAGGTGCTGTGCAAGGGATGCGGCGTGTGCGTCGCTGCGTGTCCCTCCGGCTCCATCCGGCAGCACCTGTTCCAGGACGAGGAGATCTTCGAGGAGATCAAGGGGGTGCTGGCCCATGCCTGACGGTGGACTGGAAACCTCGAGCGTCACCCGGGACGGATTCGAGCCCCGGATCGTGGCGTTCTTCTGCAACTGGTGCACCTACACGGCGGCGGACCTGGCCGGCACCTCGCGGATGAAGTACGCGCCCAACGCGCGGGTGATCCGGGTGATGTGCTCCGGCCGCGTGGACCCGCAGTTCGTGCTGGATGCCTTCGCCCGCGGGGCGGACGGCGTCCTCATCGGTGGCTGTCACCCCGGCGACTGCCACTACCAGGAAGGGAACTACAAGACACTGCGGCGCGTCCACCTCCTGCGGCGGGTGCTGCGGGAGATGGGCATCGAGGAGGAGAGACTCCGCCTGGAGTGGATCTCCGCTTCTGAAGGCGACAGGCTGCGGACCGCCGTGAACCAGTTCACCGAGCAGCTCAGGACGCTGGGTCCGCTGTCCGTGGAGGCGCCGGCGGAGGCGCTGACGGAGACGGCGCCGGTCGCGGCCGAGGAGGTGGCGGCGTGATGGCCGATCCCGCAGGCAAGCCCAAAGTCGCGTTCTACTGGTGCGCCTCCTGCGGCGGGTGCGAGGAGGCCGTCGTGGACCTGGCCGAGGACATCCTCAAGGTCGTGGACGCGGTGGACATCGCGTTCTGGCCGGTGGCGCTGGACTTCAAGCGCGCGGACGTGGAAGCGCTGGAGGACGGTGCCCTGGCCGCCTGCTTCATCAACGGCGCCATCCGCACCTCCGAGCAGGAAGAGATGGCCCACCTGCTGCGCCGCAAGTCAGGGGTGCTGGTGGCGTTCGGGTCCTGTGCCCACCTGGGCGGCATTCCAGGGCTGGCCAACCTGTTCGACCGCGAGGCCATCCTCGACCGGGTCTACCGCACCGCCCCGACCGTCGACAACGACGACGGCACGAGGCCCCAGGTTCGGGCGGAGACGCCGGAAGGCAGGCTCACCCTCCCGGAGTTCTCCGACACGGTGCGCACGCTGGACCAGACCGTGGAGGTGGACTACTACCTGCCGGGCTGCCCGCCGCCGGTCGGCCTGATCGTGGACGCCGTCACCGCGATCCTGGAAGGACGGCTGCCCCCGCGCGGCTCGGTGCTGGCGCCGGACGTGGCCCTGTGCAGTGAGTGCCCGCGCAAAACCACCAAGCCCGAGCGGCTCCTGCTCAAGGAACTGCGGCGGCCCCATGAGGTGCTCATGGACCCGGAGACGTGCCTGCTGGCGCAGGGGCTCCTCTGCCTGGGCCCGGCGACGCGCGGCGGGTGCGGCGCGCCGTGCGTGAGCGCCAACATGCCCTGCACCGGCTGCCTGGGCCCCACCAGCCGGGTCCGCGACTACGGGGCCAAGGCGCTGTCCGCGCTGGCCTCGGTGGTGGATTCCAACGACGAGGCGGAGATCGCCGCGGTGATGGCCCAGGTGGCCGACCCCGTGGGCACCTTCTACCGCTACAGCCTGCCGGCGTCGCTGCTGCGCCGGCGCGCGCGCCGCCACGCACCGGCCGGAGGAGGCGTATCGTCATGAGCCAGCGGATCACCATTGACCCCATCACCAGGCTGGAGGGCCACGGCAAGATCGACATCTTCCTCAACGCGGCGGGGAACGTGGACCGGGCCTACTTCCAGGTCCCGGAGCTCCGCGGGTTCGAGAAGTTCGCGGAGGGGAGGCCGGCGGAGGACATGCCGCAGATCACCTCGCGCATCTGCGGCGTG
>JACQTN010000197.1 GCA_016210785.1 Armatimonadota bacterium | reverse complement strand
GCTTCCACTTCAACACGGCGATCGCTGCGCTCATGGAGGTGACCAACTTCCTGAGTCGGGCGAAGGAGACGGCCGTGGAGCACCAGCAGGCATGGATGGAAGCTCTGCGGGCGCTGGTCCTGCTGATGGCCCCGATCACTCCGCATGTCGCCGAGGAGATGTGGGCGCGGCTGGGCGGCGCGGACAGCGTGCACCGGCAGGCGTGGCCGTCGTACGACCCGGCGCTGCTCAGGGAGGAGACCATCACGCTGGTGGTCCAGGTGGACGGGCGGGTGCGCGACCGCATCACCGTTGCCGCGGACATCGCCGATGAGACCGCGCGCGATCTGGCCCTGCGCAGCGACGGCGCGCGGCGGTCCCTGGCCGGGCGGGCGGTCAAGGAGGTCATCGTCGTCCCCGGCCGGCTGGTCAACGTGGTGACCGACAAGAACTCGTAGTCAATGGTGTGAGTTTTTGATATCATAGAGGCCGGGGTGCCCCATGGCACAGCCATCCCGGCCCGAAGTGGTCTTTCTGGCGCTGATTCTGGCGGCGGTGCTGGTGGGCAGCGCCACGCTCCTCTGGTTCCGCCTGGCCGCGCCGCCTCCTCCGCCGCTACAACCCGTGGCCTATCCGGTGCGCATCACCGTCCATGTGGCCGGCGCGGTTGCCCGCCCCGGCGTGTACCGCCTTCCGCTGGGTGCGCGGGTGGAGGAGGCGATCGCCCAGGCCGGCGGACCGGCGCCGGGCGCCGATCTGCATGCGTTGAATCTGGCGGCGCTGCTGCGCGACGGCCAGAAGGTGACGGTGCCCGCGGCGGCGCCGCGCCTCCGGCGGAACTCGCAGCGGCCGGGCCGCGTAGAACTAATTGAGAGGCGGGCCCGGGCGGTGGGGATTGCCCCGCCCTGACCCGTTGGAGCGGCCGAAGTACGGGCCCGGCGAGCTGGCGCTCTTCGACGACATCGTCCGGTGCTACAGCCGTCACGTCTACAACGTGGCGTACCGCCTGACGGGCAACGAGGCGGACGCCAAGGACCTGGCGCAGGAGACGTTCCTGCGGGTGTACCGAAACTTGAGAAAGGTCCAGCCGGGCACGCCGCTGGAGGGCTGGCTGTACCGCATCGTCACCAACCTGAATATCGATGTCATCCGGCGCCGGTCGCGGGTCCGCATGGAGTCTCTGGATGCGCCGGTGCCGGCCGGCGACGAGGGTGAGGCGGCACCGCGGGCGATTCCCGATGAGGCTCCCGGGCCCGAAGCAGAGGCGATCGCCGCCGAGTTCGAGGGGCAGGTGCAGCAGGCGCTGCTGGCGCTGCCGGAGGACCTGCGCAGGGTGGTGGTCCTGGCGGACGTCGAAGGGTTTTCGTACGAGGAGATTGGCGAGATGGTGGGCATTCCCGTCGGCACGGTGAAGTCGCGGTTGCATCGTGCGCGAGGCTTGCTGCGGGAGCGCCTGCGTCCGCTGGTGGAGGGGCGCGCGGAATGATCCGGGAACCCAGGGCGCAGCATCCGCGCGTGGCGCGCATGCTCTCGGCGTATCTGGACGACGAGCTGGCGGCGGGCGACGCTGCCGCGGTTCGGGAGCACCTGGCGGAGTGCCCGGAGTGCCGCCGGGAACTGGGCGCGCTGCGGGCCACCAAGCGGCTGCTGGGCGCGCTCCCGGTGCGCGACCTGCCCACGGGGTTTCACGAGGCATTGGCGGCGCGGATTGAGGAGGCGACGCAGCCCGCCTGGCGGCGCGTACCGCACACTCTCTGGCTGTGGATGCACCGGCCGCTGCCCGCGGTGGCCGTGGCGGCCGTCGTCGTCCTGCTGCTGGCGATCCCGCTGATCCGCGGCCACTTCGACCGGCTGCACGCCGGCGAGGTGGGGATCGACCTCTACCTGCGCGAGCACGCCGCGACCGCGGCACAGGAAGATCTCCTGCCCGATCGCGCCTCCCTGCATCTGCTGATGACCGACAGCAACCTGGTGCTGGTCGGGGAGCCGGCGCGGAGGGACAGGCCGTGAGCACCCTGCGGGTGCTGGTGCGGCGGCTGGCGGCCCGTCTGGGAAATGCACAGCATTTCCCGCAGCGATCGGGGTCCCCTGAACCCCTTGAAACATCCGGAGCGTCTGTCAGAGTCTCCCCAGCGACGTCGTTGGATGTTTCAGGGGGTTCACCGAAAATTCGCCGTGCGAATTTTCGGTGTGATCTGGCGGCCGGCGCGGCGGCCGCGGCGCTGGGGTTTGGCCTGGTGGCCGGCGGGCTGGCGGTGGGGCAGAGCACGCCCGGTGCGGCGCCGCCGGCGGTGCAGGTGGCGCAGGACGCGCGGGCGCCGCAGCCCCGGTCCCAGGAGGCAGACGCGCAGGTCCGCGGGCCGTCGCCGGTGGCGCTGCTGGTGGCCGCGCTGCAGGCACCCGCGGTCCTCGACTACGAGGGGACCCGGGTCATCACCGCCACCCGCAACGGCCGCATGGAGACCGTCACCGTAGCGGAGATGCACAAGCGGCCCAACCGGTGGCGCTTCCAGTACCTCTCACCTGAAGGCCTGGCCGGGCGTCTGGTCATCGACGACGGCGCGACCACCTGGCACTATGAGCCAGCGGTGCACATGGTCTTCCGGAGCCCGAGCCAGCCGCGCCAGCCCCGCGACGAGACCACGGTGCACCAGTTGCTGCGCGAGCACGTGGTGCTGGCGCTGGGCGTGGAAGAGGTCATCGGCCGGCCGGCTTATCTCTTTTCCCTCCAGCCTCGCGGCACCGGGTCCACCCGGCGCATCTGGGTGGACCAGGCCACGGGCACGGTGCTGCGGCGGGAGGACAGCACCCCGCAGGACGGGACGGTCTACAGCAGCTACTTCACCCGGATCAGCTTCAGCCTGAACCTGCCGGAGGCGATGTTCCGCTTCCAGGCCCCCAGCGGCGCCCGCGTCGTGAGCATCCAGCCGACGCAGGGGCCGCTGATGCCGCTGGGCGAACTGCGCCGTCGCGTGGGCTTCCGCATCTTGGCGCCCCTGATGCTGCCGCAGGGGTACACTTACCGTGGCGGTACTCTGGCCCGGGACCAGAACTTCGCCTCGGCCCACCTCATCTATAGCGACGGGGTGAACGCGCTGTCCATCTACCAGACGCGGGCGCGCTCCATGACCTGGCCCCAGCAGGGACAGGTCACGCAGGTGAGGGGCCGGCCGGCGCGCCTGGTGGACGCCGGCAACGTGAAGGTGCTGATGTGGGAATACCGGGACCTGCGCATCACCGCCGTGGGCGCCGTGCCCGTGGCCGACCTGCTGACGCTGGCGGGGGAGATGGACGAAGACTGGGAGCGCGCCTCGCTCAGCCTGGTGGGTGCGCAGACCGGGCAGCCGGAGGCTCGGGTCGCCCTCCTGCGGGACCAGGGGCTCACTTTCTGGGAGGTGGTGCAGGTCCTGGCGCTGTCGCGGGCCTTGCGCCGCGATCCGGAGGAGGTGGCCGGCGCCTGGACCCCGGGCGCGCGCGGTGAGACTCTGGCGCAGCGGCTGCGCGTGCCGCCCCAGCAGGTGGACGACGTGCTCAGGCAGGTCGGGCCTGCCGTGGACCGGCTCCACGGGCTGCCGCGGAAGATCCGGGACGCGGCCCCGCCCGCCGGCGTGCCCGCGTCACCGTCGCGGTAGGTCCCGCCAGGCGGTGCGGGCGCACCGCCCTGGCATCCCTCATGTCGGAGCGTACGTGATCGTGCCGCAGCGAATCGGGACTCCCAACCGCGCGGGGGCGGGTGCCGCGGCCGCGGCCGTCGCGCTGGCACTGCTGATGCTCCTGGCCGTCCACCGGCCCGGCGCCACGACGCCGGCGCAGCCAGAACCGCCTTCCTCCGCCGCGCCGCCGGTGCGTTTCGAGGTGAAGGGCACCGTCACGTCGGTGCGGGCAGACGGGGCCACCCTGACCATTCTGCCGGAAGGGCCCGGGGCGCAGGGCCCGCTGGTGATCCGCATGGTTGCCGGCGGGACCGTCGTGGTGATGGACGACGGCGTCTCCACGGAGCCGCACGCCGCGCAGCCGGGTGACCGCGTGCCGGTGTGGGGGTGGCGGTACGCCGATGGGGCGCTCACCGCGGGCCGCGTGCACGTGCTGGGCCGACGGGCCGGAGGGGCCAGCGCCGGGATCGCCCGCGCCGAGGCCCGGTCCACCATCCGCGGGGTCATCGTTGGTCGCGCGCCCGCCGTGTCGCTGCTGACCGAGCAGGGCACGGTGCGGGTCGTCGTCCTGACGGCGGCGACGCGGGTCAACGGCCAGCGCTCGTCGTCCGCGGATCTGCGTGTCTACGACATCGTGAGCGCCGACGGCACGGTGAACGCCGACGGCAGCATCACTGCCATTCGCATCTCGGTGGAGTTTGCCGCGACCTCCGCCGCGCGGGTGACGGGCGTGATCTCCCAGGTGACCGCGGAGTCATCGCTCGTGCTCGGCCCCTCCACCTGGGTGAACCTGCTGCCGGAGACGTGGATCGTCCAGGGCACCAGCCGGCGGTCCCCCCGCGACCTGGTCCCCGGCACCGCCGTCACCGTGTACGGTACCACGTCCGCCGGCGGGCCCCGGCCCACCGTCATCGCGGCCAGGCTCATCGTCATCTCGAGATAGGTTCTCCCACCGACATCCCCCGCGCGGGCATTCCCCGCTGCCGTCGGCGTCACCGAGCATGAGGGGACCCAGGTCACGTGGGCATGCGGGCGCGTGTGCCAGCGCCCCGGTGCCGGACCCATGCGTGCGCCGGTCGGGGGGGTTCAGGCAGGACCGGGGGCGATCAGACCGAATCCTTCCCCCGGTTTCCGTGAGAGACCGTATCCAGGGGTCCGGCAAGGGACCGCATCCCAACACCGCCTGTCGGGGAGACGTCGTGGAGATCGCACGCTTCCAGGCGCAGATCGCCGCCATCTACGGGGACCGCGACCGCCGTCGCGGCGCCGCCGCGACCTTCCAGTGGTTCGTGGAGGAAGTGGGGGAACTGGCCAGGGCCTTGCGCGGAAAGGACCGGCGCGCCGTGGAGGAGGAGTTCAGCGACGTCCTGGCCTGGCTGGTGACGCTGGCCGACCTGCACGGCGTGGACATGGCGCACGCCGCCGCGCGCTACACGGCGGGCTGCCCCAAGTGCCGCGCCGTCCCGTGCGCCTGCCCGGAGGAGATCCCATGACGCCCGCCATCGCGCCCCAGACGCTGCACCGGCGCGCCGTGGTCGTGGACCTGCACTGCGACACGGTGCTGGAATGGTTCGCCGGCCGGCGCCGGCTCGCCCGCCGCACCCGGCGCGGGCACATCGACCTGCCCCGGCTGCAGGAGGGCGGGGTGGACGTCCAGGTCTTTGCCATGTACGTGGCGCCGGCGGAGGCGCGCCGAGGTCACGCCCGCGCGCTGGAACTGATCGACGCCTTTCGCCGCGAGATCGCCGCCAGCTCCGGGCACATCGCGCAGGCGACCACCGTGGCCGAGATCGCGTCGCTGGTTGCCGCGGGACGGATCGCCGCCGTGCTGGCCATCGAGAGCGGAGACGCGCTGCAGGGCCGCGCCGCGCGGCTGGAGGAGTTCGCGCGCCTGGGCGTGCGCGTGCTGTCGCTGACCTGGAACAACGCCACCGCGCTGGGAGACGGCGTGCTGGAGGAGCAGTACGGCGGGCTCACTCCGCTGGGGCGCCGGGTGGTGCGGCAGATGGAGGAGATGGGGATCGTGCTGGATGTCTCCCACCTGTCGCGCAAGGCCTTCTGGGATGCGGTGAAGGCGGGCCGCGGGCCCTTCCTGGCCACCCACTCCGATGCCGCGGCGCTGTGCGGTCACGCCCGCAACCTGGACGACGCGCAACTGCGGGCGATCGCGGACCGCGGCGGCGTCGTGGGCGTCAATTTCTACCCGGACTTCCTGGGCGAGGGCACGCTGCCCCGCGTGCTGGACCACGTCGACCACATGGCGCGGGTGATGGGCATCGACCACGTGGGGCTGGGGTCCGACTTCGATGGGATCCGCTCCGTGCCCCGCGGCCTGGAGGATGCCAGCAAGATGCCCGCAGTGACGCGTGGCCTGCTGCGGCGCGGCTATTCTGCCCGGCAGATCCGCAAGATTCTGGGAGAGAACGCGCTGCGTGTCTTCAGAGAGGTGTGGGGGCAGTAGCAAACATCAGCAGGCACTCCCGCACCACCTTGGCCGCCAGCACCGCCGTGATCTCGCCCGCGTCGTGCGCCGGCGCCACCTCCACCACGTCCACCCCCACCACCCGCAGGTCGCGCAGGGTGTACAGGAACGCCAGCAGTTCGCCTGCCGTGGGACCGCCCGGCTCGGGGCTGTCGGTGCCGGGTGCAAACGCGGGGTCCACCACGTCGATGTCCACCGTGAGATAGACCGGCCCGCGCGCCAGGTCCGCGTACACCGCGGCGGGCAGCGCCAGGGCCGCGGAGGTGTGGCGGGCGGCGGCGCGCGCCACCGCCAGTTCTTCCCGCGTTCCCGACCGGACGCCCACCTGCACCAGGGGTCCGCGCACCACCTCCAGCACGCGCCGCATCACCGTGGCGTGCCCGACGCGCTCGCCCTGGTACTCGTCGCGCAGGTCGGCGTGGGCGTCCACCTGCAGCACGGCGAGATCGGGATGCCGCGCCGCGAGCGCCCGCACCGCGCCCAGGGTCACCGTGTGTTCCCCACCCAGCAGCGCGGGGAGTACGGAGGGCGACAGATCGCCGAGCGCGCGCTGCACCGATGCGACCACGTCGCCGGGCAGGAGCCCGTCACACGGCAGGTCGCCCAGATCGGCACAGGAGAGGTCGTCCAGGTCACGGTCGAGCACAGGCGAGTAGGTCTCCAGGCAGTGGGAGGCGCGCCGGATCGCGGCCGGACCTTTGCCGCTCCCGCCCCGGTACGAACTGGTGCCGTCGAAGGGGACGCCCAGCAGGACCGCGGCAGCGCCGGCGGGATCTTCCGAGGCGTTAAGGAAGCGTGGATCCGGCCCGGGCATGCGGCGCACCCTGCTCGATCTCGGCGACCACCGCGGCCGCGACTTCAAAGGCGGCGTGGTGCAGCGCCGGCGAGTAGTAGCGCAGATGCATGCCGGCGATCTGCGCTCCGAGGACGTGGGCGGAAATGGCGGCCGGGTCGGCGCCGGACGTAGCCAGCGTCAGGCTCCACAGCCCGCCGGGGTAGGTGGGCACCGTGACCAGCGCCGTGCGCACCACCGGCCAGCGCGATGCCATGAGGGCGCGGATCGTGCGCAACAGGTCTGCCTGGAAGAGCGGCGAGCCGCTCTGGACCGCCAGCACCCCGGCCGGGGCGAGGCGCGCGCGCAGCCCATCGTAGAAGTCGCCGGAGTAGAGGCCGAGGGCGGGGCCCTTGGGGTCGGGCGAGTCCACCAGGATGACGTCGAACGCCTCGCGCGCCTCTGCCACGAAGCGAATGCCGTCGTCGATGCGCACCGCGGCGCGGGCGTCCTCAAACGCGCCCCGGCACACCGCGGGCAGGAAGCGCCGGCTGATCGCGATGACCTCCGCGTCGATTTCCACCATGATCACCCGCTCCACGGGGTGACGCAGCACTTCCTTGAGCAGCCCGCCGTCGCCGCCGCCAATGATCAGCACGCGCCGCGGCCGCGGGTGCGCGCACAGGGCCAGGTGGGCCAGGCTCTCGTGGTAGTAATGCTCGTCCCGCTCCGTGGTCTGGACCGCGTCGTCCAGCACCAGCATGCGGCCGAAGTGGGCGTTGGTGACCACGCGGATGTGCTGGTAGGGCGACCGGTGGTCGTACAGGGTGTCCCCGATCCGGAACGTGGCGGCAAAGCCTTCCGCGATCTGGTCCGTGAGCCAGGCGTGCATGGTCTACTCCGGCCAGAACAGCACCGCGGCCACGGCGCACCCGCACCGCCGCACCGCGTGCTCGGCGACCCGGACGTGGATCTGGTCCAGGGCCATCTCGCGGATGGCAAACGCTTCCTCGACCATGGCCCGCACCCGCGCCTCGGCCGCCGCCGCCGGCGCGTGCACGTGGTACTCCATGATGACGCCGAAGTCGCCCCGGCTCAGCCCCACGCCCACCGCCGCCGCGATCACGTCGCCGGGGCGATCGCTCACCACGCGGGTGTAGACGGCGGGCACCAGGGCGCCCGCGGGCACCTGGCGGGGCGGGACGATCTTCGCCCCCGCGGGGAAGATGCTGGTGACGCGGATGAAGTTGAGGTTGGCGACGCCGGCCTCCAGCAGGGCGCGATCAAAGGCGTTGACCTCCGTGAGCCCTTCGCCGGCGCCGGCGACGATCGAGATGGCCTTGGGCACGTCCCACATCGGTGCTCTCCTCACCTCCGGCCGGGCGCGTCGCGCGCGGGCGCTCGCCGTGGTTCCCCTCGCGCACGATTCTACCCGCGCCTGATTCGCCTTCCCGCGTCCGCATCCTGCTGGACGAACGCGGAGGGCGCGGCTTGCGAGCGTCTGCGCTCGCGCGCGCCGGCGATATGGTATACTCCCGGATGCTAGGAAGCTGCCTGGGAAATGCCAAACCAGGAAGCTCCTCGCAGGATGTGGCGGGGCCCGGCGGCGCACCGCGCGCCGCACCATCACCTCTGGGGGAGGACGCGCCGTGGCTGGTGGCGACGCGCAGGACGACCTGGTCCGGGGCCTGTGGTTTTATGACTGGTACACCTCCGACGAACTGCACGCCCACCGCATGGGCGAGGTCCTGGTGGACCGCCGCACGCCCTTCCAGCGCGTGATGATCCAGCGGAGTCCCTTCCTGGGACGGTGCCTGGTCACTGACCACAAGATCCAGTCCGCCGAAGTGGACGAGCACATCTACCACGAGCTGCTGGTGCACCCCGCCGTGGTGGCGCACAGCGATCCCCGCCAGGTGCTGATCCTGGGCGGCGGGGAAGGGGCCACGCTGCGCGAAGTCCTGCGCCACCCCGTGGCGTCGGTCACCATGGTGGATATCGATGCGGGGCTGGTGGAGCTGTGCCGCGAGCACCTGCCCTCCTGGCACCAGGGCGCCTTCGACGACCCGCGGGTGCGTCTGGTCTTCGACGACGGCCGGCGGTACGTGGAGGAGCAGGCGGCGGCCTACGACGTCATCATCAGCGACATCAGCGATCCCATCGCCGGCGCGCCTTCGGCGCGCCTCTTTACGCGCCAGTTCTACGGCACGCTGGCGGCGCGCCTGCGGCCCGGCGGGATCATCGCCGTGCAGGCGCTGGGCATCCGCTACGACGCGAGCGACCGCGCGCACGCCGCCATCCACCGGACGCTGCGGGCGGTGCTGCCGGTGGTGCGCTCCTACATGGACTACATCTATTCCTTTGACTCGCTGTGGGGATTCGTCACGGCGTCGCCGTCGGTGGACCCCGCCGCGCTCGCCGCGGAGGAGGTGGACCGCCGGCTGGCGGCGCGGGATGTCCGCGGGCTGCGCTTCTACGACGGCGAGGCGCACGCCCGCATGTTCCGGCTGCCGCGGCCGCTGCGGGAAGCACTGGCCGTGGACGGCCCGGTGATTGACGACGCGGCGCTGCTGGAGATCGACTGAGCGGTGGACGCGCGCGGGCGGGTCGTCGGCCGCGGGGAGGCGGCGCGCGCCGAGACAGGGAATCCGGCCCGCGCGCCGCGCGTCTGCTCAGCAGGCGCCAGTGTCTTGAGTCAGAAGTCCGCCGTGGAATTCGCTCGGACTTCTGCAACGAACGTACGCCGCAGGGCACTGGAGGACAGAGTGGAGGAAACTGTCCGGGGGAGTGCGCGAAGAGAAACCATGGCACGCGATCGGGCGGGACGCTGGCTTCAGGTGATGGCGGTCGTCGCGGCCGCGACGCTGGCGCTGCCGGATGCGGCCCCGGGACGAGGCGCGTGGGCACAGCCGGCCGGCCAGGGCGCCTCGCCCGCCGCCGCATCCGGCGATGCCGCGCCGCTGGGCCTGGTGTTGTCTTCGTCGGTCGGGGCCGCGCAGGCGGCGGCCGCCGGCGCCTCCGCGGTGAAGATCGTCGCCGACTGGAGCGCGCTGGAGCCGCGGAAGGGCGAGTTCCGGTGGGCGGCCCTCGACGATGCCGTGCAGGCCGCCGGGCGGGCCGGGCTGCGCGTGATCCTGGTGCTGGCCTACACGCCGGTGTGGGCGTCCATCGCCACCGGCCTCGAGACGCGCGATCCCATGATCTACAGCCGGCAGCCGCCCAGGCAGACCGCGGACTGGGAGGCGTTCGTGCACGCCGCGGTCACCCGGTACCGCGACCGCGTCAAGGACTGGCAGGTGTGGACGATCCTCGGGCTGCCCTGGTTCCGCGGCACCACGGTGGACTACCTGTCGCTGCTCCGGGGCGCGCGCTCCGCGGCCCGGGCGGCCGATCCGCAGAGCCGCCTGATCGCCGCCACGCCGGCCGGCGTGGACCTGGCCTTCATGCGCGCGCTGCTGGGCGTGGCGGGCGGCGCCTTTGAGGTGCTCTCCATCGCGCCGGCGGGCCTGGCGCCGGAGGCCGTCATCGGTCCACTGGCCACCTTCCAGGAGCGCGCGCTGGCCAAGGCGCCCGGCAAGCGCATCTGGGTGGAGTGGGACCCCGCGTCCTTCGAGGAGTTCGGCCGTCCCGCGGCGCGGCCGGCGCTGTTGGGGCGCGCGCTGGCCAGCGCGCTGGCCGCGGGCGCGGAGCGGGTGTTCTGGGCCGGCCCCCTCGACCCGGCCACCCGCCTGGACGTGGCCCACCGCACGCTGGCGGAGGCGCTGCGGGGACGGTCGCTTGCCGGTCACCTGCGGCGCGGGCCGGGCACCTACGTGCTGCTCTTTGGGCAGGAGCGGCCAGTGGTGCTGGCCTGGCTGCTGGCGGGGTCCTCGCTGGAACTGTCGGCGGAGGGCGACGCCAGGGTGGAAGTGATGACGCTGGGCGGCGTCCGCACGGAGGTTGCGACCAACGAAGGGAAGCTCGCCATTCCGCTGGCCATCGAGCCGGTGGTGCTGGCGGGGCTCCCCGCGGCCGCCGCGGCGGAGGCGCGGCAGACGCTGGGCGGCCGGGCCTGGATCCAGCCCCCCGTGGATCCGCGGGCCGATTTCAGCAGGGCGGAGCGGGTGTGGGCGCGCCTGTCCGCCATCAACGAGGAGCACGGCCTGTACAACATGCCCTACCGGGTCCGTCGCAACGGGGCCCTGGAGGTGGCGGAGATCCAGGGCGCGCAGGTGGCGAAGACCAACGTGGCGCGGGGCATCGTCTACGTTTACTTCAACGTGGACGACACCTACCTGTTCTTCAACGACGGGCGGTACGCCGTGGAGCTGACCATCGAGGTGTACGGGGCGCGCGCACCCGGCCAGCTCGGGTTCAACATTTTCTACGACTCCGACACCGGGTACCGCTTCTCGCCCTGGCAGTGGGTGGAGGCGAAGGATGGGTGGGTGACCATTACCATCACCCTCCCCGACGCCAACTTCGCCAACACGTGGGGGTGGGATTTCGCCATCAACACGGCCGGAAACCGGAGGGAGGACCTGCACGTGCGCGCGGTCAGCGTGCGCCGGATTCCCCGTCCCTAGCCGTTTTGACACTCTTTCGCCGCGCAGTGTATAATGACCACATTACGGCGTTGGTCTCGCGATGACAGGCGAACTGCGCAGTCCTCGCCGGGGAAGGGGGTGAGGAAATGACTGAAGTGCGCGTGGGCCGGGACGAGACGCTGGACAGCGCCCTGCGGCGCTTCAAGCGGCAGGTGAAGCGGGCGGGCATCCTGGTGGACGCCAAGCGGCACGAGCACTACGAGAAACCCAGCGCGAAGCGGCGGCGGAAGCTGGCGCGCGCCGCGCGGAGACGGAAGCGGTGAGAACGGCGGGACGCCCGTCGGGGCGCGCGGTCCGCGACGGGAGCGTGGAGGATTCCGGTGACGCTGGCCGACCGGCTGACCGAGGACATGAAGCGCGCCATGAAGGCCCGCGACGCCGTGCGGCTCTCCGTCATCCGGTTGGCCCGCGCCGCAATCCGCAACGCGGAGATTGAGAAGGGGCGCACCCTCACCGACGCCGAGATCGTGGACGTGCTGCACCACGAGGTGAAGC